>JBIIDF010000040.1:0-14092 GCA_044238535.1 Vicinamibacterales bacterium | reverse complement strand
CGGGGGGGTGGCCGGGGCGCCCCGGCGGCGGGGGGCGGCCCCGCCGGCGCCGCGGCGCTGGTGCGCGCGCTGGCCGCGCGGGGCACGGCGGTCACCGTCGCCGACGCGCAGACGGCGGACCTGGTCGTCCTGGCGCACGGGCTGCTGACGCCCGGGGGCGCCTCGGGCACCCCGGGCCCCGCAGCCGCCGGTGCCACAGCCGCCACCTGGGCCGCCACCCGAGCCGGGGGCGCACAGCGCCCCGGCCCTCAGGCGGCCGCGGCGGGCGCGTCTGGTACGGCGGCGGACGCCCTCGCCGGGAGCCCCGCCCCCATCCTCCGTGTGCCCGTGCACGCCGACGACCCGGGCCTCGCTCGCGCGTTCGCCGATCTGACCGCGCTGGCCGCGCGGCCCGTGCCGCCACGCCTGCTGGTCGGCCTCGCCGGGGCCTCGCCCCTCGCGGCGGGCCTCGCCGGGCTCGTGAAGACAGCGGCCCTCGAATGGCAGGCCGCCTGGCTGTCACTCACCCTCGACACGCCCGCCCCCGCGACCGTGGCCGATGCGGCCCCGCAGGTGGCCGACGCGCTGGTCGACGGCGGCATTGCGCGCGAGGTGCGCCTCGGCGCGCGCCGCCACGTGCGGACCCGGGTGGCCGGACCGGCCGCGGGAGCCACGCGCGGCCTGACACCCGGCCCGTGGGTCATCTCGGGCGGCGCCCGCGGCGTCACCGCCACCTGTGCCGTCGCGCTCGCCCAGGCCGGCGCCTCGCGCATCCTCTTGCTCGGGCGCTCGCGACTCGAACCCGAGCCCGCCGTGTGCGCCGGCCTCACCGACGAGCCCGCGCTCAAGCGAGCGCTCCTCACAGCTGCCGGGCCCAAGCCCGACCTGCGGGCCATTGGTCGACAGGTCGCCTCCATCCTCGGACAGCGCGAAATCAGAGCCACCATCCACGCGATCGAGCAGGCCGGCGCCGAGGTGCGCTACGCGCCCGTCGACGTCGCCGGCCACGACGCAGTCGCGGCCGCCGTCGCCGAGGCCCGCGCCGCCTGGGGCCCCATCCGCGGACTCGTCCACGGAGCCGGCGTCCTCGCCGACAAGCGCCTCGGCGAAAAGACCGCGGAACAGTTCGCCAGCGTCCTGCAGCCGAAACTCGACGGTGTCGACGCCCTGCTGGCCGCCTGCGACACGGATCCGCTCGAGCAGATCTGCTTCTTCTCATCCGTCGCCGCACACAGCGGCAACGCCGGCCAGTCCGATTACGCCGCCGCCAATGCCGTGCTCGATGCCCTCGCCGCTTCGGAACAGGCGCGCCGGGGACCGGCCTGCCACGTGGTGTCGACCGCGTGGGGCCCCTGGGCCGGCGGCATGGTCACCGAGTCGCTCGCGCGTCACTTCACCGCCCGCGGCATCGCCCTCATCCCCCAGCGCGACGGCGCCCTCGCCCTGGTCGAGGAACTCACCCGCGGCACCGCCACCCAGGTGATCCTCGGCTGCGGCCTCGACCAGATGGACGAGCCACCCGTCGAACGCCTCCGCATTTCGGCCACCCGCTGGCCCCTGCTCGACGGCCACCGCATCGAACACGCCATCGTCCTGCCGATGACCATGGCCCTCGATGCCCTGATGGGTGTGGGACGTGAACACCTCGGCGCGGCCTGCGAGCTGCGCGATCTGCGCCTGGTCAAAGGGGTGGTGCTCGGTGAGGGTGCGGCCGACCTTGATATCCAGGTGTCCCCGGGGACGACCGGTGCCGTGCAGGTGTCGCTCGTGCATCCGGAAGGGCGTCCGGCCTATCAGGCCACCGTGCAGCGCGCCGGGGCCCGCGAGGCCGCCCCGGCCGCGATGACCCTGCCGGCACGGCAGGCCACCGCACTGCCCGACGTGTGCCGCGCCCCCTATGCCGCGGCGCTCTTTCACGGACCGTCGTTCCAGGTGATTCGCGAGATCACCGTGTGCAACGACCACCAGATCGCCGCACGCATGGCCACCGCCGGCGCCATGGGCTGGCCCGACGAGTGGCAGATCGACCCCGCCGCCCTCGACGGCGCGCTGCAGCTGCTGCGCGTGTGGGGCGTCGCCCGTGACGGCAGGCACAGCCTGCCCACCAGCATCGGCCGATGCCGCGTGTGGCAGGCCTGGCCTGCACAGGGCGACGTGGGCTGCGTGCTCGAGTGCCGCAAAGACAACGCCTTCAAGCTGACCGCCGACGCGCGGTTCATCGACCTCGCCACCGGCGCGGCGCTCATCTCCCTCGACGGCATTGTGATGCACGTGCACGGATCATGAGCACACGCGTCATGCCCATCGCCGTGGTCGGACGCGGCAGCGTCCTGCCCGGGGCCCTCGACACCGGCACGCTGTGGCAGCGCATCCTCTCGCGGGATGACCTGACCGGCCCGAGCACCCGGGCCATGTGGGGATTGTCGCCCGCGGCCGTGTGCGACGACCCGCGCGAACCGGCGGCGTGCGCACGCGGCGGCTATGTCACGGGCTTCGACCGCGTCTGGTCGCCCGACGGTTTCCAGGTCGGTGCCGACCAACTGGCGACGCTGCCTGAGGGCTGGCGCTGGCTGTTGCATGCGACGCGGCAGGCCTTGCGTGAAGCCGGTGTCGACACACCGGGGCCACGCGCAGGACTCGTGCTGGGGTCGCTCGGCTACGCCACACGGACCTTTGCCGACACGGCGGCCCTTCGCTGGTGCGGCGATCTCGACGCCGACAGTCCCGCACTCGCGGGCCAGTATGGAGCCGTCACCTGGACCGCTGCCGCGTGCGGCATCGACGGTCCCCGCTTCGCGCTCGATGCGGCATGCGCCTCCGGACTCTATGCCCTGAAAGCGGCCTGCGACCTGCTCGAGTCGCGCCGCGCCGATCTCGTCATCGCGGCGGGCCTCAATGCCGCAGACGACCTGTTTCTGCATGTGGGCTTCACCGCCCTGTCGGCGTTGAGTCGGACCGGACGCAGTTCGCCGCTCAGCACCGACGCTGATGGACTGCTGCCGGCGGAAGGCGCAGCCGTACTCGTGCTGAAGCGGCTCGATGACGCCGTCGTCTCCGGCGACCGCATCTTCGGCATTGTGCGCGGCGTGGGACTCAGCAACGACGGCCGCGGGTCTGGTCTGCTGCATCCGGCCACCGCCGGCCAGCAGCGCGCCATCCGCCGCGCGTACGACGGCACGGGGCTCTCCCCGACAGATATCCAGTTGCTGGAATGCCATGCCACGGGCACGCTGGTCGGGGACCGCGAAGAGATTCTGAGTGTGCGCGCCGTCTTCGGTGAGGCTCACCAGATGGCCATCGGCTCGCTGAAAGCGCAGCTGGGACATCTCATCACCGCCAGCGGCACCGCAGGGGTCCTCAAGCTGCTCGGGGCATTCGAGCATGCGCAGCGCCCCCCGGCCCCCCTCGTCAGCCTGACCCATCCCATCGAGGCCCTGCAGGGATGCGGACTGCAACTGCATGACAGCGCCGACACCTGGACGCCCGGGCGTGCACCGCGGCGCGCGGCCATCAATGCGTTCGGCTTCGGCGGCTGCAATGCCCATGCGATTCTCGAAGGCCCCGAGGGGGTCGACGACCTGTGTCCCGCGCCGCGCACGCGACCGGCACAGCGCCGCAACGCCGCCGCCAGCGCCGGAGCACCGACCCCATTACCCGCGATCGCCCTGGTGGCCTGTGAACTGTCCATCGGCTCGGCGTCTGACACGACGGCGGTGCTCCGCGCCCTGCTGTCCCGTGACGCCGCCACACGCAGAACCGGCACCATCGACCTCGCGCTGAAAGGACTCGGGTTTCCCCCGGCAGACCTGCAGCAGACGCTGCCGCAGCAGGTGCTGCTGCTGCGCGCGGCGCAGGTGCTGCGTCCGCACCTCGAGGACATCGACCGCGACCGCATCGGCGTGTTTGTCGGGACCGATGTCGATCCGGCGGGCGCGAGGCACGGCTGCCGCTGGCGCCTGTCGCACTATCTCGGTCGCTCTGCCAGCGACGCCGAGCGCGACGCCGTCGTCATGCCCCTGCAGGCGGCCGGCGTGCTGGGCACGATGCCGAACATGCCGGCCAACCGGCTCAACAGTGCACTCGACGCGCGCGGCCCAGGCATGGTCGTCAGCGCAGGCCGTGCGTCGGGCACCGAGGCCCTGCGCATGGCAGCCGACGCCCTCGGGCGGGGCGATATCGATGCCGCCCTGGTCGGGGCCGTCGATGCCAGCGGAGGCGCATTCGGCGATGATCCATCGCTGGCCGACACGTGTGTGGTGTGGGTCGTCATGCGCGCTGGTGACACCGGTACGCGGGACATCCTCTCCACCCTGACACCCGCCCCTGCCGACAGCGACACAGGCATCGTCGCGGTGCCATGGGCGGACGGCGGGCATGCGCAGACACTGCTGCAACTGTCGACGGCCGCACTGTGCTGCCGTCACGCCCTGTGGCCCGACGATCCGAAACAGCCGTGGGTCGGAGCCGACCGCGTGCTGACCCTGCATGGGTGGCGCGTCGAGGCCGCTCGCGTGCAGGGACTTGCCGAGGATGTGCCGGCACTGCCCGCCCCCGACGAGGCTTCCCAGGCGACCTCGCGGACGACCCCGGGTGAACTGGGCTGGGTGTTCACAGGAGCGGCCGCCGCCTACCCGGGCGCAGGGCGCACCCTGCTGCGCGCCCTGCCAGCCGTGGCCGACGACCTGAGAACCATGGCCCCGCGCCTGGCCGCGTCGCTGCCGTCCCTGCTGGCCCAGCCGGCGCTGTCATTGATTGACCAGCTGCAGCTGGCCACGCTCGTCAGCCAGTCGCATGCCCTGCTGCTGACCCGGCTCGGCGTGGTGCCTGACGCGTGCCTCGGTCTGTCGAGCGGGGAAACCAACGCCATCATGGCGACGCGCGCGTGGACCGATCCCGATGATCTGTTCAGTGACGTGCGGTCCTCGGGCATGTATGACCGCCATCTGGCCGGTCACTATCAGACCCTGCGTACGTCGTGGAACATTCCAGACGAGGCCCCGGTATCGTGGCGCTGCTATCGTTTGACGCATCCGGTCGAGGCCCTGGAAGCCGAAGTGGCCAAATACCCCCGTGTCCGCGTGCTCATCGAACACCATGAGCGCGACGCGGTCATCGGAGGTGACGAGAGCCAGTGCCTGGCGGTCATCGAGGCGCTGCGGGCCAGTGCCGTTCCGATACAGCACGACCTGCTGGTGCACTGCCCCGAACTCGATCCGTTCGCCGAGACGTGGTACGACGTCCACCATCGCACCACACGGTCGTTCACGACGCCGCGGTTGTACGCCAACGCCATCCATCGCGCCTATGAGCCCTCGGCAGATACCTGCGCCACGATGCTCACCACGCAGGCGCGGTCGCTGGTCCGGTTTCATCCGACGATCGAACAGGCCTATGCCGACGGCGTGCGGACCTTCCTCGAGCTGGGCCCCAGGGCGGCGTGCACGGCGTGGATCGATCACATCCTGAAGGGCCGCGCGCACGAGAGTGCGGCGCTGGACGGCTCGCGCGGCACGCTGCACGAGGCCGCGGACGCCCTCGCGACGGTTGCGGCCGCAGGACATCGCGTCAACCTCGACGCATGGCGCGCCCTTCTGGCAGATATCCGCGTCCTGTCGCCAGGTGACCACGGGCGTCCGCGCACCGCCACCATTCGCATCCACGGGCATCTGCCGCAACCCGTCTTCCACGGACCCGGCGGATACGAGGCCCTCGTGCCGGCTCCGCAGCTCGTACCGGCACTCGACGCGCGCCTGCATCCCGTGGCATCAGCTGCTGTTGAACCCATTGTGCTGCCCGCCACTGACGGGCCCTGGTTTGTCGAAAGTGTCGATATGACGCATCCTTCTGCCGCGCTGCACGCGCTGGCGACTGTTCAGCAGGGGCTGCTGCAGGTGCAGCAGCTGGCGGTCAGCTACCTGCATGCGCTGCCGCTCACCTCCGCCCTGCATCCCACCGTGCTCTCACTGCCGGCGCCCGCGGAGCCGGCCACGCACGGCCACGCCGATCCGACCGCGGCCGACGCAGCGGGTGGACACATCGCGGCCGTGATGGCTCCGGCGCCCGAGACGGCACCCACCCGGCGTGCAGGCATGCCGCCCCCCGGCACCCTGACCTTCACGCGTGAGCAGCTCGCGATTCATGCGGGTGGCACCATCTCCGAGATTTTCGGACCGCAGTTCATTCCGCAGGACCGGAATCGGCGGCAGGTGCGCATGCCGATGGATCCGCTGCTCCTCGCCGACCGCGTCACCGGCATGGTCGGTGAACCCGCCAGCATGAAGACCGGGACGGTGTGGACCGAAACCGACGTCCGCCCCGACTCGTGGTACCTCTACGACAACCGGATGCCGACGGGCATCATGATCGAGTCGGGGCAGGCCGATCTGTTCCTGATCAGCTGGCTCGGCATCGACCTGCTCGATCGCGGCGAACGTGTCTATCGCCTGCTGGGATGCGAGCTGACCTTCCACGGCGGACTCCCGACCGTCGGCGACACGCTGCGCTACGAGATTCACATCGACTCGCACGCGCGTCACGGCGACATCGGACTGTTTTTCTTCCACTACGACTGCCGCATCGACGACCAGGTGCGCCTGAGCGTGCGCCACGGGCAAGCCGGGTTCTTCACCGATGAAGAACTCGCCGAGAGCGCCGGGGTGCTGTGGGACCCGGCCGATGACGTCCCGGCGGCCGATGCGCCACTCGACGGTCCCCGCCAGGGCGTGATGCCGGCCGAGGCCTACGACGCCGACCGCGTCCAGGCCTTTGCGCAGGGACGGCTCGTGGATGCCTTCGGGCCCGCGTTCGTGCGTGGGGCAAGCCACACGCGCACGCCGCGCATTCCCGATGGCCCGATGCGCCTGTTCGACCGCGTCGAGGCCTTCGACCTGCACGGCGGCCCCTGGGGTCGCGGCTACATGCGGGCCGTGCTCGACATCTCACCGGACCAGTGGTTCTTCCCCGGGCACTTCAAGAACGATCCGTGCATGCCGGGCACGCTGATGTTCGAAGGCTGCCTGCAGACGATGGCGTTCTACATGGCGGCGTTGGGCTACACCATCGAACACGATGGCTGGCGCTTCGAGCCGGTGCAGGGGCGCCCCTATCTGCTGCGGTGCCGCGGGCAGGTCACGCCGAAGGCCACGTCGGTCATCTACGAAGTGTTTGTAGCCGAAGTCAGCAGCGGTCCCGAACCGATGCTCATTGCCGACCTCATGTGCACGGTCGACGGGCTCCGCGCGTTTCACTGCCGCCGCATGGCGCTGCGCCTGACACCCGACAATCCTTTCGGGCCGCGTGAACTGGCCGCCGTGCCGGCCGACCGCGAACCCGTGGCCGAGCACAACGGCTTCCGCTACGGTCAGGCGTCGCTGCTGGCCTGCGCCAACGGCGATCCGGTCGAGGCCTTCGGCGCGCTCTACGCCACCTTGCCGCCCACGCGCCGCGTCCCGCGGCTGCCGGCACCGCCGTATCACTTCATCTCGCGGGTCACATCGCTCAGCCATCCGCCCGGCGGCATGGACGCCGGGGTGGTCGTCGAAACCGCCTACGACATTCCGCCCGATGCGTGGTATTTCGCCGCGCACCCCACAGGTCAGATGCCTGTGTGCGTCCTGGTGGAAGCCGCGCTGCAGCCCTGTGGATGGCTGGCATCGTATGTCGGCTGCGCCGTGCACGAGCGCGACGAGGTCTTCTTCCGCAATCTCGATGGCGCGGGCACACTGCACCGCGCCCTGCGTCACGATGATGGATGCCTGCGTGTGAAGAGCCGGCTGAAGTCGCTGGCCCGGGCAGGAGGCATGACGCTCGTCAGCTTCGATGTCACCTGCCACGTCGGTGACGAACTCATCTACGAACTGGCGACCGCCTTCGGGTTCTTCCCCAAGGCCGCACTGGAAGGTCAGGCGGGCCTGACGGCCACGGACGAGGAACGGGCGCTGGCCGATGCACGTTCGGGCGTCGATCTGCTGGTCGGGCTCGATGGGGCCGCAAAGGCCTGCCTGCCGAACGACACGCTGCGCATGTGCGAGCGCGTCACCGAACGGCGCCGGAGCGCGGACGGGCACACCTGGCTGCGTGGCGAGAAGACCGTGCGCGCAGACGAGTGGTTCTTCCGCTCGCACTTCTTCCAGGATCCGGTGCAGCCGGGCTCGCTCGGTGTCGAGGCGCTCGTGCAGCTGCTGCAGGCGCACCTGCTGCTCGAAGGCGCCGTCGAAGCGATGCCGGGCGGTGAGTTTGCCGACATGGTGTCGGGCGACAGGGGCATCTGGCAGTTCCGCGGCCAGGTGCTGCCCGAAAGTCAGCTCGTGTCGCTCACCCTGTCGGCCCAACCCATCGAGAAGGGCGCTGACCGGTGGACGGTCGAGGCCGAAGGGTCGGTGTGGGTCGATGGCCGCCGCATCTACAGCCTGCGCGGACTCCGCGTCTCGTTCCTGCGGCCGTCCCAGGATCGGTCCCGGATGCATCGTCTCGATCCGGAGTCACAGCCCTGGTGGAACGACCATCGCCCCACATTCGCTGATCCGGTGCTGCCGGGCATGGCGATGGTCAGTCTCGCGCTCGACAGCGCCCCGGACGCCGTCGGTGTCGATGACCTCACACTGCGCCGGTGGCTCGTGCTCGATGCCCCCCGCAGTCTGGCGACCAGCCGCGACGGTGCGCAGGTCACCATCACCGAAGGTGGCCGCCCGCTGGCCGATGGTCAGCTGTGCCTGGAGGCAGGCCCGGCCCCCCGCGTCGTACCGGCGCTGCCGAAACAGGCCGCCCCGCTGGGCGACCCGTATGCCAGCGGTGCCATGTTCCACGGACCGGCATATCACCGCGTCGTGTCAGGTCGGCGCTCGTCAGCCGGCGCCGACCTCACCCTGACGATCGACCCTGTCGCCGACCGCCGCGAACGCGTGTCGCACATCGTGCTCGATGCAGCCCTGCACGGCGTCCCGCACGACGCCATGTCGGTCTGGTTTCCCGACGTCGCCGAGGGACAGGTCGCCTACCCGGCGCGCATCGAACGGTTCCGCCTCTACAGCCCGCTGCCCTCGAGCGGCACGGTCGAGGTGCGTGTGCGCCCTGACGGCGTCTGGGGACATCCGCGCTTTCCCCGTGTCTACGTGCAGTGGATTCACAAGGGGCGCGTGCTGGCCGATCTCCGGCTCGTCGAAGCCTGCTTCCCCGCGACGCGGCTGGGCACACTGCCCGCGGCCGATCGTCTGGCGTTTCTGAGAGACGGCCGCTACGTGCCAGGTGCGCGACTCAGTGACACCGACGGCACAACCACCACGCTCTCTGCCGAGGCCATCGCCTCTGCCGACTGGGTGCCGGGCACCGTACGCGCGCTCTACGGCCTTGCCGCAGACGATGCGCCGGTGGCCGCCGTCGCGACACGCGAACATGCGGCGCTGCGGCTCGAGGCCCACCCGCGCGACCTGTCGGTGACGCCAGACGGTCGCGTCTCATCGCCGTGCTTTCCGCTGCTCGACTATCGGGTACACGTCTCCACCACCGGGCAGAGCGCCAGCGTCCACGATGCAGCGCCCCCGGCGCTCGACGTGGCCCGCATCGAGCGGTGGTGGGACGCCGCCCGCTGGCAGAGTCGCGAACCGTCGCTGCAGCCGCTGTTTCTCGAGGCCAGTCGTCAGTTCGTGCAGCGCATTCGTCTCATCGACCCCGCGGCCATCGCCGCCCTGTATGGGCGTCCCCTGCTGCTGGTCGCCAATCATCAGGTGGCGGTCGAATCGGTCCTGGCCGGCACCGTGCTGCCAGCCGTCATTGGTCGCCCACTGCTGACCCTCGCCAAGCGCGAGCATCGCGACACCTGGGTGGGCCGCCTGGCCATGGGTCTCAATGACGACCGGCATGGTCCTGCGATCGTGTACGTCGATCGCGACCGGAAGGAAGACATGGCCGAGCGCGTGGCGGACATGGCCGCTGCCGCCATGAGCGGCCAGCGTTCGCTCATGGTGCATGTCGAGGGCACGCGGGCGACGCACGGCCGGCAACCGGTCGGGAAGACCAGTTCCGTCTGGGCCGACCTGGCGCTCAGCGCCGGCCTGACCATCGTCCCGCTGCGCTACTGCGGGGGCCTGCCCGTCAGCGGCACCGAGGCACGTCTGGAGTTTCCCAGCGGCATGGGCGGACAGACCCTGGTGCTGGGCCGACCGATTCCGCACGAGGCGTTCGCGCAGCTGCCGCTGGCGGCGCGCCGGGATCGCATCCTGCAGGGCCTCGCCGAACTCGAGGCCTTCGACCACGACCCGACCGGCGACGTCACGTTCGCCTCGCGTGTGTCCTCCGCGTGCGCGCGATGGGGCCTCGATGAGGTGCGGGCCGTGTTCCTGCTGCTCCAGGCCGCAGCCCAGGGGTGGACGCTCGATGCCGACGGCCTGCCCGGCGACGCGGTGTCGCGCAGGGCAGGAGGCGGAGCCTTCTGGGAGTGGTTCAGCGCGTAGGGCCGCCGCTAGTGCGTCAGGTCAGACATCGATCTCGCCGGCGTCCTCGGCCCGCTCCATGATGAAGCGGAACCGGGCCGACGCGTCCTTGCCCATCAGTTCGTTCATGACCCGGTCGGTCACCAGCTGATCGGTGACCTGCACCTTCAGCAGCCGGCGCGTGCGCGGGTTGAGCGTCGTCTCCCACAGCACCTTGGGCATCATTTCCCCGAGCCCCTTGAATCGCGTAATCTCCGGCGTGCTGCGCCCGGCCCGCTTCACGATGGCATCGCGCTGTGCATCATCGAGGGCCCAGTGCGACTCCTTGCCGATGTCGATGCGGTAGAGCGGCGGCTGCGCCAGGTATACGCGGCCAGCCTGAATCAGCTGCGGAATGTGGCGGAACAGAAACGTCAGCAGCAGCGTGGAGATGTGATGCCCGTCCGAGTCGGCATCCGCCAGCAGAATGACTTTGCCGTAACGCATGCGGGCCAGATCGAACTGCTTGCCCACACCGCATCCGAGCGCCGTCACCAGGTCGGCGAGTTCCTTGTTCTCGAGCACTTTCGCCGTCGAGACGCCTTCCGTATTCAGCACCTTGCCCCGCAGGGGGAGAATCGCCTGTCGGGTACGGTCGCGGCCCTGCTTGGCCGAGCCGCCTGCCGAATCGCCTTCGACAATGAAGAGCTCGCTGGCCAGCGACCCCGGGCTCGTGCAGTCGGCCAGCTTTCCGGGCAGGTTCACGCGTCCCGCTGTCGGTCCCTTGCGCACCACTTCCTGCTGTGCGGCACGGCTCGCCTCGCGGGCGCGCGCCGCCAGAATGATGCGCGCCACGATGGCCTCGGCCACCGACTGCGTATGGTTCAACCACTGTTCAAGCGCAGGCCGCACGATCCCGTCGATGACCGACAGCACTTCGGGGTTGTTGAGGCGATCTTTGGTCTGCCCCTGGAACTGCGGCTCGGCAATGAACACCGACAGCACGCCCGTCGTGCCCTCGCGGATATCGTCCGCGGTCAGCGTCACGCCCTTCGGTGAAAGGTTATGCGTCTCGATGTAGTTCCGCACGGCCTTGCCGAGCCCGGCCTTGAGGCCATTCTCATGCGTGCCACCCGACGCCGTGGGAATGCCGTTCACGTAGCTGCGCAGATGCTCGTCGGTCGATTCCGTCCACTGCAACGCCAGCTCAAGCTTGACGACGCCCTCCTTCTCGACGACAAACGGGGCCTCGTGCACGGGCGTGGCCCCACGCTCCTTCACGATTTTCTTGAGGTAATCGACGAGGCCGTCGGCGTGCTGGAACGTCTCTTTCTGCCCCCGCGCTTCATCCTCGAAGGTGACCTTGACACCGCGATGCAGGTAACTGGCCACCTCGAGCCGTTCGCGAATGGTCTGCGCGTCGAATTCGACCTTCGGAAAGATGGTGGCATCGGGGCGGAAGAACACCGTGGTACCACTGCCGCGCGCCGCACCGACCTTGCGAATCGGCCCCTCGGGTTTGCCCTGGCGGAACCGCATCTCCCACTGCGCGCCGTCGCGACGCACGGTGGCCGTCAGTTCGCGTGAGAGCGCATTGACCACGCTGGCGCCGACGCCGTGCAAGCCACCCGCGGTCTTGTAGTTGCCCGCTTCGAACTTGCCGCCCGCATGCAGCACCGTGAAGATCACTTCCAACGCGCTCTTCTTCGTCGTCGGATGCACGTCGACGGGAATGCCACGGCCGTCGTCTTCGATGGTGATGGAGGTGCCGTCACGATGCAGCGTGACGCGGATGTTCGAGGCATGGCCGTTCATCGCCTCGTCGATCGAGTTGTCGAGCACCTCCCAGACCAGATGATGCAGGCCGGCGCTGCCGACACCCCCGATATACATGCCGGGGCGCTTGCGGACGGGCTCGAGGCCTTCGAGCACCGTAATGTCTTTGGCGGTATACGTCGTCGACACGGTATCCGATGATTTTACGGGAAACCCCGTGCACCCGTGACACTGTGATATCTCTGGTCGCCATGCATCCGCGGGTGATCGGATTCGGCGCGGCCGCACTGGTGCTGGCCGGCGCGTTCGGACTGGGATGGTGGCTGACGCCGCCCGCCGGACCGCGCTATACCGTGGCCAAACGCACGACCGCCCACCACATGCTGGTGCTCGAGATTGAAACGCGCGATGCGGAAGATGCGCTGGAACTGACCGAGATCATCACCCGCGACGACCGGACACGCTACGAGGAGATTCTGGTCTTCTTCCATCAGCCGCATCACCGGCGGGCTCTGCGACGCGTGCAGTGGACCCGCCAGGATGGCTTTGTGGAATGGGTGTACCGCTAGCGCGAGGACTTCTTCGCGCGCGCCGGTGTCTTGCGGGCGGTGGTCTTGCGGGCCGCGGGACGCTTCCGCGCCGTGCCCGTCCGACGCCCGCGCGTCGCCGTCAGCGCCAGTTCGGGCGGCTGTGGCTCATCAAGAATCTCGTCGTCATCGCCCTCGGGCATCGGCGCCCTGTCGCCTCCGACGGTGCCCAGCAGCTCCCGGGTCGGATCGATCGCGCCGCCAACAATGCGGTTGCCGATATCGTCATCGGGCAATCCCTCATGGCCGGCGG
Source organism: Vicinamibacterales bacterium (assembly GCA_044238535.1). GTDB lineage: Bacteria > Acidobacteriota > Vicinamibacteria > Vicinamibacterales > UBA2999 > VFZN01. Next base: position 1,091 of record JBIIDF010000040.1, on the reverse strand, counting down.
ACCCGTCGGTCGTCAGCAGGTGCTCCGGGCCTTCGCCGGTGTCTTCCTGCAGGTCGTCCGACACCTCGCCGTGTGTCGCCGTCGCCACCGTCGCCCACCCATGGGGCACAGGCCCGCGGGCGGCCGTGCCCGCCCCACTGAAGACCCGCAGCGCACCCTGACGGTCGCGCTCGAGCTTGAGCAAGCCGTCCTTCTGGCAGGCCCGCATCAGATCGGCAATCGATCCGTACTTGCGCTCGTCGAATGTCGGGTCGGCCGCGCGCAGGAACTGCTTGAACTGACGCGGATACATCGGCCACCGGGGAGGCGTCGCCGCCTCGGCCAGCACGCGGCGCACCAGAGCGACCCCCTCACCGAGCGAGGGACTCTCAGCACGACGCAGCGACCCGTCGCCTGTGGAGGCGGTATCGCCGCCAGCCTGCAGAGATGTATCCTCCGGCACATGACCGTCGGTCGGCACCTCGCCTGCCGACGCCATCACGCCGTCACCAGGCTCCTCCGCGCGTCCGTCGGCCAGTTCGACCAGCGTGGTGCGACCCTGATGGCGCAGCACCACAATGCCCTGCTGGGCCAGTTTGTCGGCGAAGTCGCGGAAGCTGCCCGACCCGTAGTCACGTTCCGAGAAGGAGGAGTCCAGCTGCAGCAGGGTGCTCTTGAGCAGACCCAGCTGCGGCGAGACTTCGCGGTCGGCCAGCACCTGCAGGGCCCGCTTCACCAGCGCCACGGCGCCGTCAAGGCTCTGCGCACTGTGTCCGCTGCCGCCCCGCTGCCGTTCCCCACGTTCCGTCCGCGCATGCGCGCGGCGGTCGGGCACGATGTTCTCGTAGGCAATGAACTCGGTGCAGTTCTTCTGCATCACCTGACTGGTGAAGGCGCGTCCCCCCACCACGAAGACCTTGCGGTCGTACTGCTTGAGCTTCTCGACGAGCGTGATGAAGTCGCTGTCGCCGCCGACAATGACAAATGCGTTGATGTGCGCGTGGGTGAAGGCCATCTCGAGGGCATCGAGGGCCAGGTTGATGTCGGCGCCGTTCTTGTCGCCGCCGGGCGTCATCACGCGCTGCACCAGGCGCACGGCGTGATTGGACATC
>JBIIDF010000279.1:0-4048 GCA_044238535.1 Vicinamibacterales bacterium | reverse complement strand
CACATGCTCGAGATGCTCGGCGTCGTCGTGCACTTCATCCCAGCCGAGCCCCATCACGCGCACGAGGAACAGTTCGATGAGCCGATGCCGCCGCAGGACGAGTGCCGCCAGCGTCAGTCCGGCCGGGCTGAGCCTGACGCCGTTGTAGGGCTCGTAGTCGACCAGACCCGATTCGGCCAGCGTTTTGACCATCGTGGTGGCGGTCCCGGGCACGACGCCGAGGGCCGTGGCAAGGTGCCCCATGGGTAGCCGGTCGCCGTCCGGCCGCTGCGCGGTGCCGAGGTAAATGGCTTTGAGATAGTTCTCGACGGTGCTGGACGGGAGCATGCCAGGCCTCTGAGCGTAGCAGAAGTTTTGAGCGGAAGGCATTGACTTTTTGCCTGTGGCGTCATTAAATTTTGGTGAATCAAAATCACGATGTCGGCCAGCCTTCTTATCGTCGTGCTTCTCGCGCTCATGGTCGCCGGAGCCCTGAGCCTCTGGTCTCGGGCCCGCGGGCTGTGGCGGCACACGCGTGACCTTCGGCACCGAGAGGCCCTCGAGAACGCACTGAAACAACTGCTGGCCGGTGGTGCCGAGCGACAGCCGCTGCCGCTCGCGCCGCTGGCCGGGGCCCTCCAGCAGTCGGTCGCCGCGACCGCACGGACGGTGGACCATCTCTGCCGCGAACGGCTGGCCACGGCTGATGCCGGCGGCGTTCGCCTCACCGAGGCCGGCGTGCGGCTGGCCCTCCGGGTGGTGCGTGCCCATCGGCTCTGGGAGCGGTACTTTGCCGATGAGGCGGACATGCCGCTGGCCCGCATTCACGACGCGGCCGAACGTGCCGAACATCGTCTGACCCCCGAAGCGCTCGAACAGCTGTCCGCGGCGCTCGGTCATCCGGAAGTCGACCCTCACGGGTCGCCCATTCCCACCAGTGCCGGGGCGCTGCTCGCCGTGGCATCTGCCGGGGCGTCGACGCCCGACCTGTCTGTCGCCATCCCCGACGATGCCCGGCCGCTGTCCGAGTGGCCGGCGGGTCGGCCCGCGGCGATCGTGGCGCTTGATGGGGCCTGTCGCGGATTTCTCAGGCGCCGGCTGCTCGACCTCGGGTTCACTCCGGGCACCACCATATCCCCCGACCTGGCCCCGTTCGCCGGCGACCCTCGGGCCTATCGGTTGCGGGGCACCACCATTGCCCTCCGGCGCGACCAGGCGCGTCGTGTGCTGGTGCGTCCCGTCTGACGAAGGCTGATACATGCAGACACCGTCCTCTGCCTGCGAGACCTGTCCAGTGCACACGGAAATGGCCCGTCTCGGCGCCGTCACGACCGGCGTCGATGCGGTCATTGCCCTCGCGGGCAACCCGAACACCGGGAAATCGACGCTGTTCAATGCCGTGACCGGGCTGCGGCAGCACACCGGCAACTGGCCCGGAAAGACGGTGACGAGGGCCGAGGGCGCCTTCCAGTTCGGAAGCCGCCGCTACAAGCTGGTCGATCTGCCGGGCACGTACTCGCTGCTCTCGGCCTCGGAGGACGAGGAAGTCGCCCGCAACTTCCTCCTGTTCGGTCGGCCCGACTGCACGGTGGTGGTGATGGACGCCAGCGCCATCGAACGCAATCTGTACCTCGCCCTGCAGGTGCTCGAAATCACCGACCGCGTCGTGATGGCCGTCAACCTGATGGATGAGGCGGCACGCCGGGGCATCGACGTCGACGTGCGCAGCCTCGCGCGCGATCTCGGGGTGCCCGTGGTACCGATTGTCGCCCGCACCGGCGAGAACCTGATGACCCTGCTCAGCGCCGTGGCCGGGGTCGCGTCGGGCGAGACACGCACCACGCCGCTGCGAACGGCCGGTACCGCCGACTTCGAGCGCGCCGTGCAGGATCTGTTGCCCATGATCGAGGCCGTGGCCCCGGGACTGCCGAACGCGCGATGGGTGGCCATCCGTCTGCTCGATGGTGACGCTGCCGTGGAGGCGGCCCTGGCGTCGGGCGAACTGGCAGCCCTGGTCGCACGACAGCAGCAGCCCGACCGCCGCTTCAGTGACCGCATCGCGCTGCAGGGAGCCCAGTGACCACGCCGGCACACGACACCGTGTCACCGCCGCAGGTGCTGGCCGAGGCGGCACGCCTGCGGCGCACGCTCCCGGGCAGCTTCCGCGAGGAGGTGGTGTCGTCCATCTACGCCGAAGTCGAGCGGGTGGCGCGACGGGCCGTGCGGACCGCCGGCACCTCGGGGACGGACCTCGACCAGCGCATCGACCGCCTGGTCACATCGCGCTGGCTCGGCCTGCCGCTCATGGTGCTGCTGCTGGCGGTGGTGTTCTGGCTGACCATCACCGGCGCCAACGTGCCCTCAGCCATGCTGGCCCAGGCACTGTTCGCGGTGGAAGACTGGGCGGCCGCACTCTCGACGGCCATCGGCGCACCCGCCTGGCTCGTGGGCTTCGTGTGGCACGGCGTCTTCCGTGGACTGGCGTGGGTCATCAGCGTGATGCTGCCGCCGATGGCTATCTTCTTTCCGCTGTTCACGCTGCTGGAAGACCTTGGCTACCTGCCGCGCGTCGCCTTCAATCTCGATTTCCTGTTCCGTCGAGCCGGGGCCCACGGGAAGCAGGCCCTGTCCATGGCCATGGGCTTCGGCTGCAACGCCGCCGGAGTCATTGCCACGCGCATCATCGACTCGCCACGCGAGCGGCTGGTGGCGATCCTTACCAACAATTTCGTCCCGTGCAACGGCCGGTTCCCGACCCTCATCCTGCTGGCCACGGTGTTTGTCGCCGCCGCCTTCCCCCCCGCGGTGGCGTCGCTTGTCGCCGCCGGCTCTGTCGTCGCCATCGTCCTGCTGGGCGTGGCCTTCACGCTGGCGGTGTCCTGGCTGCTGTCACGCACGGTGCTGAAGGGCGAGGCGTCGGCCTTCACGCTCGAACTGCCGCCGTACCGCCGCCCCGGCGTGTGGCGCATCCTCTACACGTCGCTGATTGACCGCACCATCTTCGTGCTGTGGCGTGCGATTCAGACGGCGGCGCCCGCCGGTGCCGTCATCTGGGTGCTGGCGAATGTGCATGTCGGCGGCGAAAGTCTCGCACAGGCCGTGGCGGGCGGTCTGCAGCCGCTGGGCTGGCTGATGGGGCTCGATGGCGTGATCCTGCTGGCCTACATCATCGCCATTCCCGCCAACGAGATTGTCGTACCCACCATGATGATGGTGTACATGGCCGAGGGCATGATGATCGACGTGCCCTCCGTCGATGCGCTTCGCGCCCTGCTGGTGGACCAGCACGGATGGACGCTGCTGACTGCGGTGAACCTGATGCTGTTCTCGCTGCTGCACAACCCCTGCGCCACCACCGTGATGACGATTTACCGCGAAACGCTGAGCGTGAAGTGGGCCACCGTGGGCGCGCTGCTGCCGTTGGGACTTGCCGTGGCCGTCACCATGGCCACGGCGGCCGTTGCGCGACTGGTGTGGGGCGTCTAACGGTCCCCGAGCCCGAGCGACACGGCCCTCAGGGCGCCAGCGGGACCGGCGGTGCGTGTCTCACCCCAGCCAGGGCTTGACCATGTCGAGCAGCATGTCGAGGACGTCGTCTTCGGTGAGCGCGGCAGCGCCAGGCGTGCCCGGCTTCACGGGACGTTCGACATGGGTCATGCGGCTGCCGCGGCCGTACGTGACGGTCACCATGGGTTGCGGAGGGGTGGCCGTGGCATCGAAGCTCAGCGCGATGCCTTCTTCGCGGCGGCGGTCGGGCACCAGCCGCACTTCACCCGACGGGGTCATGACTTCCCACCAGAGCCCCTCGGACTTCAGCACGACGGCCAGCGACCGGAACGCCGGAATGGCCCGCTGCTCGAGGAACTCGTCGTAGGCACGCTGCGCGTCATGGACCAGCGCGCGGTGGTCAGCGGCCTCGCGGCGCGCCAGTTCAATGGCCTTTTGCACCCGCTTGCGGAGTTGGGCGACGTCGGTCACAGCGAAATCACTCCCGACGATGACAACTGATCGATCATCTGTTGATCGTAGCCCAGTTCGGTCAGCACGGCGCGGGTGTGCTGTCCGAGGA
>JBIIDF010000280.1:0-4048 GCA_044238535.1 Vicinamibacterales bacterium | reverse complement strand
TATCTGGTGGAAGCCGCGGCGGCGCCGGTCGTGCGCCATCTTCCGGAGGTGGACGACCTGCTGGTCGTCGAGCGTCCCCGCGGCCTGCATCGACTGCGCTACGACCTCGCGCTGATCCGCGCGCTCCGCGCGCGACAGTTTGATGTGGCGATCGATCTGCACGGAGGACCACGCGCCGCCGTGCTGACCCGCGCGTCCGGTGCCCCCCGCCGCATCGGGTACCGCATTCCTGGCCGTACGTGGGCGTATACCGACCTGGTGCCCTGGACCCCGTCCCTGATGCCGCCGCGCCACTCGGTGCTGAACCAGTGGGATCTGCTGGCACCGCTGGGCATCGGCGCGGCCGACCGTGTCACCGATGCGGTGCGCATGCCGGTGCCCCCGGAGACCCGACGGACGGTGCGCCACCGGCTGCAGGCAGCTGGGGTGCCGGCACACGCGGCCGTCGCCGTCCTGCACGTCAGCGCTGGCAATCCCTTCCGACGCTGGCCTGCCGAACGGTTCGCGGCTCTGGCGGCCGGCCTCACGGCCGACCCGATGTCCCTGCATGTCGTCGTGACCGCAGGCCCCTCGGATGACGCCGCCGCGGACACGGTGACCGAGCACGCGCGTCAGCTCAGTGGGACCACCGCTCACCGAATCGTCCGCGCTGGTGAATTCGATCTGACGGAACTGGCCGCGCTGGTGAGCCTCGCGCGGCTGTATGTGGGCGGCGACAGCGGGCCCCTCCACATCGCCGGCACCACCAGCACGCCGGTCGTCGCCCTCTTCGGACCCACGCTCCCCGAACGGTCATTGCCGTGGCGCAACCCCGCGATTCCGTCCGTCGGGGTCGATGCGGGTCCCCTCCCGTGCCGGCCCTGTCACCAGCGCACGTGCGTCACCCAGGATTTCCGCTGCCTGACGGCCATCACCGTCGGGCAGGTCCTGGAGGCATGCCGTCAGGTGCTTGAGGTACCCTTGACCTCTGACCCTGCCCGGACATGAATGTGCTGGCCCTGCCGTTTCCCGCTCCGCAGTCGCGCACCGAATGGATTGGCATTGGTGCGGTCACCGGCCTGGTGGCCACCATGCAGTTCTCCATCGCGGCGGCGCAGATTTTACTCGGGGTGGCGGTGGTCGCCTGGCTCGTGCGACTGCGCACCGAGCGCCGGACGCTGGAGGCGCCAGCGTTCTTCTGGCCGATGGCGGCCTACGGCATCGCCACGCTGGTGTCGGCCGGGTTCTCGACCAATCCCGCCGTCAGCGTCGTCGATTCGAAGCAGTTGTTCCTGTTTCTGATCGTGCCGGTCGTGTATGACCTCGCCCGGGGCCGTCGCGCCGATCTGCTGCTGAGTGTCGTCATTTCGGTCGGGGCTGCCAGCGCACTGGTCGGGGTGGTGCAGTACGGCGTGCTCAACTACGACAACCTCGGCCGGCGCATGCAGGGCACGCTGTCCCACTGGATGACCTACTCAGGCACGCTGATGCTGGTGATCTGCGCCACGATCGCGCGACTGCTGTTCGGCACCCGTGACCGCCTGTGGTCGGCCTTCGTGCTGCCCGCGCTGGTTGTGTCGCTGGCCCTCACCCTCACTCGCGGCGCCTGGGTCGGGGCCGCCGCCGGCGCGGCGGTGCTGTTCCTCGTCAAGGACTTCCGCCTCACCGCCCTCATTCCCGTGACGGTGGCCATCGCCTTGCTCGTGGCGCCTGACGCCCTGACGACCCGCATGCAGTCGATTGGCGACATGACGGACCCCACCACGCGCGACCGCGTGGCCATGCTGGAGGCGGGCGTCGCCATGGTGCGCGACTATCCCCTGACCGGCGTCGGCCCGGACATGGTGGGGCCGCTCTATCCCACGTATCGCACGGCAACGGCCGTGCAGGCCACCAACCCGCACCTGCACAACGTGCCCATGCAGATCGCCGCCGAACGCGGGTTACCGGCGCTGGGCCTGTGGCTCGCCGGTATCGCGACCGCACTCGTGACACTCTGGCAACTGCGCCGACGCGCGTCGGTGCGGCCGCTGGCCGCCACCGGCATCGGCGCGATTGTCGCGATGTTCGTCGCAGGATTCTTCGAGTACAACTTCGGTGACTCGGAGTTCCTCATGCTGCTGCTGGTGCTGATGACCCTGCCGTTCGCCGCCGCACGCGGCGACACGGCCACAGACTGACCGGGCAGACCCGGTCCCTCGTTCAGGTCTCCCATCGGCGTCCGTACCCGGCGTACGCGCGGTCCACAGGCCGAGCGGCACCGTCACGCCGCTCAGTGGCGGAAGTGCCGGCGTCCGGTGAAGACCATCGCCAGTCCGTGCTCGTCTGCGGCGGCAATGACTTCGGCATCGCGCATCGATCCGCCCGGCTGCACCACCGCGGTCGCTCCGGCCGCAGCGACCGCATCCAGACCGTCACGGAACGGGAAGAAGGCATCTGAGGCGGCCACACTGCCCACCAGCGGATTGCTGGCGAGGGTGTGCCACTGTGTCGCCTTCGCGGCCGCCACTCTCACCGCGTCGACACGGCTCATCTGTCCCGCGCCGATGGCCAGCGTTCTGACCGCATCGGTAAAGATCACGGTGTTCGACTTGACGTGCGCCATCACCCGCCAGGCAAAGCGCAGGCCCTGCCACTCCTCCGCCGTGGGGGCGCGGCGGGTCACCACGCGCAACCCGTCAGCCGGCCACACCTGGTGCGCCTCGGTCACCACATCCCGTTCCTGCACCAGCACGGCGCCGAGAATCGACCGCACATCCCGGCGCAGGCTGGCGGCACCGCCGCGGAGACTGCGCATGTCCGCCACAACGACGCGCATATTGGGCTTGGCGGCCAGAATGGCGCGGGCCTCGTCACTGATGCCCGGGGCCACCACGGCTTCGATAAACGTCGACACGAGCGCCGTGGCCGTGGCGGCATCGATCGGCTGACTGAGCCCGACGATTCCGCCGAAGGCGGCCAGCGCATCGGCCTCGCGTGCACGCACGTACGCCTCCGCCAGCGTCTCGCCCGTCGCTACGCCACACGGATTCGTGTGCTTGATGACCGCAGCGGCCGGTTCCTCGAACTCGAGAACAATCCGCGCAGCGGCGTCGAGGTCGAGCAGATTGGTGAACGACAGTTCCTTTCCCTGCAGAATCAGGGGCTGGCCGAGCCCCGTGGCCGGTGTCGTGGCGTACCATGCGGCTGCCTGGTGCGGATTCTCCCCGTAGCGCAGGTCACGCAGCTTGGGCGCCTCGATGACCAGGTGTCCCGGGGTCACCAGGCCAGACGGCGCGGGCCGTTCGAATCCGCTGTCCTGCGCGTGGTATTCGCCGAGCGTCGACGCGATGGCCGTGTCGTAGGCGCCGGTGTGCGCGAACGCCCGCTGTGCGAGCGAGAACCGGAAGGCCTGAGAGGGTCCCTCCCCGGAATCCAGCGCCTCGAGGACCGACGGGTAGTCGCCGGGATTCACGACCACCAGTACATCGCGGAAATTCTTGGCGGCCGCGCGGACGAGACTCGGACCGCCGATATCGATCTGTTCAACCAGGTCAGGAAACGCGATGCCCGGCCGTGCGGCCGTTTCCACAAACGGATAGAGATTCACCACCACCAGATCCACGAGCCCGATGCCGTGGGCCGATGCCAGCGCGAGGTCTTCCGGATGGTCACGACGCGCCAGGATGCCCCCGTGAATCAGCGGATGCAGCGTCTTGACGCGCCCGTCCATCATTTCGGGAAACCCGGTGACATGAGAGACGTTCACGACGGGCAGGCCGGCGTCGGCCAGGGTCCGTGCGGTGCCGCCGGTCGACACCAGTTCAAAGCCGCGGGCCACGAGGCCCCGGCCGAAATCAACGAGTCCGGTCTTGTCGGACACACTCAGGATGGCGCGTTTAGTTGGCACAGTGTCTTTAATTGACATCGAATGTAACTGGCGTTTAAACTCTGCGGGCGGTCCAGCTTAACGGATCCCGAGAGCCGCGGTGTGCGGCTTTCCCTATGCCTGTCACGCACCCGTGCGGTGTGTGCAGGTCGGTAGTGGGGTGGCATTGCCACCGAAGGCAGGAAGAAGAACGATGCGCAT
>JBIIDF010000039.1:0-14131 GCA_044238535.1 Vicinamibacterales bacterium | reverse complement strand
CCGTGAATGCCGCATCGATCAACGGCTTGAGGCGCGCTGTCTGCCGCCGGGCCTCCTGCCGTCGCGCACGCACCGCCTGCCGTCTGCCGATGTCGTCGGCAAGCGCCGGCGCCAGGCGGATGATGAGGTGTACCAGAAGACGACGCATGACCGCCGACGCATCCTACCGCAGGCCGCGCATAATGAGGACCATGAAATACCACCCTGCTGCCGGTCGCCTGCCGATGCGTGGTCGCCTCCTGATGGCGCATGCGCTGGTCATCGCGGCCCTCCTCGTTGCAACAGTGACCGCGCAGACGCCCCGCCTGGCGGATCACGTGGTCGTGATTTCCATCGACGGCTTCCGGCCGCAGATGTATCTCGACGCCGACCGCAGTCCCGGCACGCTGCCGGCCCTGCGTGCGCTGTGGGAGGCAGGGTCACGAGCCGAAGGCGTCGAAGTGGCGTACCCGTCGATGACCTACCCGTCGCACACCTCGCTGGCGACCGGCACGCGGCCGGTGCGGCACGGCATCACCAGCAACACGAAGTTCGATCCCCTCAGGGGATCGTCGGCCTGGTATTACGAGCACCAGGCCATGAAGAGACCGGCCCTGTGGGATGTCGTGCGTCAGCATGGCCTGACGGCGGCTGGAGCCTCGTGGCCCGTCACCGTGGGGGCGACGATGGATGTGCTCTTTCCGGAATCGAACCAGATGCCCGAGGGCGAGACGTGGCTCGAGCGGGCGCGCCGGGATTCGACGCCGGGTCTCGTGGATGCCGTGGTCGCTGACCTTGGCGGCTTCGGACCGCGTGACAACCTCAATGCGGTGCAGCGTGACCGGTTTACCACGGCGGTGGCTGAGCGCATCATCCGGACGCACCGGCCGAACGTCCTGCTGATTCACCTGATGGAGACCGATTCGGTGCAGCATGCAGAGGGCCCCGGCACCCCGGCGGCACAGGCGGCGCTGGCGCGGGTCGATGCGCATGTCGGACGCCTCGTGCGCGCCACGGACGAGGCCGGCATTCGGGCCCGTACCGCCTTCATCATCACGGGCGACCATGGATTTTCGCGGGTGCACACCCTGATTCAGCCGAACGTGATTCTGCGCGAGGGCGGATGGCTGACGACAGGGGCCGACGGGCGCATCAGCGCGTTCGAGGTGGCCGCGCATGCCACGGCCATCCGGCTCGCGAATCCGGCCGATGCGGCGCTGGCCGCCCGGGTCGAGGCGCGGTTCCGTGAACTGGCAGCCGGGCGCTACAAGGGCATCTTCCGCGTTGTGAGCCGCGCGGAACTCGATGCGATGGGCAGCTATCCGGAGGCGGCCTTCTTCATCGAACCTGCTGAAGGCTATTACGTGTCCGACGGAGTGGCCGGCGGCGAGGTGCTGGTGGGGACCACGCGGCGTGGTGCGCATGGGTTCCTGTCGACGGAGCCACGGATGCACACTGGATTCATCGCTGCCGGGGCCGGCATCCGTTCGGGTGTGCCGCTGCCCCTGCTGCGGCAGATCGACATTGCGCCGACCGTCGCTCGGCTGTTGGGCGTACCGATGCCGTCGGCAGACGGCGTGGCGATGGTGGGGTTGCTGCAGGACGCGGCACCGGCCCCGCGGCGCTAGCGACTGTCGGAGGTGAGGTCGGTGGGGGCGTAGAGGAAGCCGAACGACTGCGCCCCATCGCGCGCATGAGTCTTGTGGTGCACCAGGTGCGCCATGATGATGCGCCGCAGATAGGGCCACTGTGGCACGCCGCGCAGACGGATCCGCCGGTGCACGACGACATCGTGAAAGAGAAAGTAGATGATGCCGTAGCCGGTCATGCCGAGCCCGACGGGCAGCATCCACGACTGGTGCGTCACGCCTTCATTGATGAGCCAGATGGACGGCAGCGCGAAGAAGACGCCGAACAGGTCATTCCACTCGAAGGCGTGCGTGTGCGGCTCGTGATGCGACCGGTGCAGGAACCACAGGGGGCCGTGCATGAGGTACTTGTGGGTGAGATAGGCCACGCCCTCCATCGCCAGCAGTGCACCGAGGAAGAGCGCCAGAAACACAAACGCCGAGGCCATGCGTTCAGCCTAGCACGGGGGGCAGCGCCGGAGTGAAGAGGCCTGTGCGCGCCGGCCGCACAGGGCTGCGCGGCACGACTCGGCGGATGCCCACCTCGACGAGTGCCTGCAGCAGCCGTGTCAGCTTCCGGCGGGTCGAGGTCGAGGCCCGGGTGTCCCAGGCGCGGGGCCCGGCGCGTCGCACCAGAGGGCCGATGTCGCCATACACGTGCCGCGCCGTGGCGACGGCCCAGGCGGCACGCCAGGGTAGCGCACCGACTCCATGCCATGCCGAGGCGTAATAGGCGTCGGCACTGTCGAGCAGGCGCGAGGCGGCGCGCAGCACGGCCACGCGGGCATCGCCGGCCGGCAGCGGCTGCCCGAGGGTAATCACGACGCCCTCCTCCTTCAGCCAGCACGCCGGCACATACACCCGCCCGTTCAGGGCATCGTCCTGGACGTCACGGGCAATGTTGGTCAGCTGGAAGGCCAGGCCGAGGTCGCAGCCACGCAGCAGCACGTCGCGGTCGCGCACGCCCATGATCCACGCCATCATCAGACCGACGACGCCCGCCACGTGGTAGCAGTAGCGATACGTGTCTTCGGGCGCGTCATAGGCGACGCCATTGGCATCCATCGCGAAGCCGGTGAGATGGTCGTGCACGAAGGCGGCCGGCAGATTCGTGGCCGCCGCCACGCGCGCCAGCGCCGCGAACGGTGTGCCCGGCACGGCCTCGCCTTTCAGTGCGCGCGCTGATTCGCGCCGCAGCTCCGCGACGACGGCCCGTGGATCCGACACGGTGGCCCGGCCATGACCGAGCTGCTGGCCATCGGTGCAGTCGTCCAGATGCCGGCACCAGGCGTACAGATCCCAGACGAGGTGCCGTGTGCGCGCATCGAACAGCCGCGATGCGAGCGCGAAGCTCTTCGAGCCCTGCGCAATCGCCGCGTCGGCGCGAGGCTCCAGGGTCATGCGCGGGCGCGGGTCAGGTGCGCCAGATCCTCGAGCATCACGCCGGCGGTGGCCTTCGCGGAACCGACCACACCAGGTACGCCTGCTCCCGGATGCGTTCCCGCACCAACGAAGTAGAGCCCGCCAATGCGGCTGTCGCGGTTGTGCACGCGGAACCAGGCACTCTGCGTCAGCACCGGCTCGAGCGAGAACGCCGAGCCGTGATGAGCGCCAAGCTGTGCCTGGAAGTCGAGCGGCGTGAAGATGCGCTGCGTCACCAGATCGGCGCGCAGGTTGGGGATGTAGCGCGACTCGAGATACTGCAGGATGCGGTCGGCGTAGCGCGGTCCCTCGACGGTCCAGTCGAGATCGGCTTTCCCGAGGTGGGGCACCGGCGAGAGCACATAGAAGGCTTCACAGCCCTCGGGCGCGAGGGAGGGATCGGTCACCGTCGGCGCATGCAGGTAGAGCGAGAAATCGTCGGCAAGGTGCCCGCGGTGGAAGATGTCCGACAGCAGGCCCTTGTAGCGGGGCCCGAGGATGACATTGTGATGGGCCAGATGCGGATGGCGCCGTTTCGTGCCGAAGTAGATGAGGAACAGCGACATGCTGAACCGTGACTGCTCGAGGCGGCTGGCCTTGCTGGCCGCCACCGGCTCCTGCCGCAGCAGTCGACGATACGTGGTCACCACATCGGCGTTGCTCGCGACGGCAGCGACGGGCGTCTCCACGCCGTCGACGGTCCGCACCGCGACCACCCTGCCTTCGCGGGTGACGATTTCATCGACACCGCAGTTGAGGCGCAGTGTCCCGCCCAGGCGTTCGAACAGCTTGACCAGCTGTCGCACCAGTTCGCCGGTGCCCCCTCTGGGGAACGTGACGCCCCAGGTTTTTTCCAGCACGTGAATCAGGGTGTAGATCGCCGACGTATCGAAGGGATTGCCGCCGACCAGCAGCGAGTGGAAGCTGAAGGTCTGGCGCAGGCGCTCGTCACTGATGTATTTCGAGACGACCGAGTAGACGCTGCGGTAGGCCTCGAGCTTCATCAGCTGCGGCGCCACGCGGATCATGCTCCACAGATCGAGGAACGGCACATGCGCGAGCTTGACGTAGCCCTCTTCGAATACCTCGGCGGCATAGGCCAGAAACCGTTCGTAGCCGTCGGCATCGGCAGGATTGATGGCACGAATCTGCCGTGTTAGCGCCTCGGTGTCATTCGAATAATCGAAGACCGTGCCGTCTTCCCAGAAGAGCCGGTAGAACGGGGTCACCGGCATGAGGTCGACGTGGTCGCTCAGCTGCTCCCCGGCCAGGGCATACAGTTCTTCAAGGCAATGCGGCGCGGTGATGACCGTGGGACCGGCATCAAAGGTGAAGCCATCGTCCTGATAGACGTAGCCCCGGCCGCCCGGCTTGTCACGCGCCTCGAAAAGGACGGTCGGAATGCCGGCCGCCTGCAGGCGGATGGCCAAGGCCAGACCGCCGAACCCCGCGCCGATGACGGCGACGGGAAGAGTGGATGCTGAAGTCGGTGATGACATGAGGATTCAGGAACGCAGATGCGCGAGGGCGCGGGTGACGGGCACCGGGGGGCGGCCGGTCAGCAGCCGCAGCCGATCCCGCCATGTGAGGTGCCCGGCGTAGAAGCGCGCGATGGTGGGCTCGGCGCGTCGATAGAACTGCTCGAAGATCACGCGTCGCTCGGCTGGCACTGCCGCCCGGAACAGCCACCGGTTCAGCAGACGGTTGAAGGCCCCGGCCCGCCATCGGGCCGTCGCGTGCGCGTGCATACGTTCATAGACGCGCTGCGGCTCGTTCAGGTGCCCCTCGACGAGCAGGGAGGCCGTCGCGACAGCCTCCGGCAGCGAGTACCCGGTCGTGGGCTGGAACAGCCCCGCACGCACCCCGATGGCCAGCGCGGGCGACAGCGCGCGGAAGTCGTCGAGCGTGCCCCCAAGCGGAATCGGCAGCGCCCCGGTCTCCTCGCGCATCAGCTCCACAATGACCCAGCCACGGTTACGCGCATAGTCCGCAATGGCGGCACGGCAGGCGTGGGCATCAATCGCAGGACCGTCGATGTAATAGGTGTCTTCGATCAGCAGCGTGTCTGCCGTGAATGGCAGCACATAGATGAAGCGGTAGCCGCCGTGCTGCTCGACGGTAGCATCCATGAGGATGGGCCAGCGCAGGCCATGCGGGGCCTGCAGCCGGACTTCCTGCCCGAGGAACGACTGCCACCCCACCGGCACGTGCTCGGGGCCACCGCCGCGTGCGTCCACGACCAGACGTGCCGTGATGCGCGCCCCATCGTGCAGGGTGACTCCGTCCCGGTCGACGGCGCGCACGGCCGTGGCCAGGCGCAGGCGCGTCCCGAGCGCCGGCGCGATCACCGCGTGCAGCCGTTCGGCCGTGACCGTGGCATATCCGCCGCCGAGGACCCGCGTGTATGACGGGAACCGCACTTCGTGCCTCGGCCACTGCGCCGTGATCAGGGGTTGCAGCCAGGTTCGTTGCGCGGGCGTGATGTCGGTATCGTGGAATGACCACGTGTGATTGCCGCCGAGCGTGGCACCCGACTCAAGCAGCAGCAGCGACGCGGAGGGATGCAGGGCGGCGATGCGCCAGGCGGCGAGGCTGCCTGCGAGTCCTCCGCCCACGATGAGCACATCGACGGACACGCACCAGTGAGCGTATCACGCGCGTGACAGGGGGTCGCTATACTAGCCGGCATGTCTGATGCGTCTGCCGGACCCCTGCTGTGGCCGCTGGAGGTCACCGGGATTTCGCGCCGCATCGGCGACCGGCAGGTGCTCGACGCCGTCTCCCTCACTGTCGGTCGCGGGCGCATGTGCGCGCTGGTCGGTCCCAACGGCGCAGGGAAGACCTCGCTGCTGCGCGTCGTGTCGGGTCGTCTGCGTGCCGACCACGGACAGGTGCGGTTGCTCGGTCAGGCGATCGGCGAGGCACGTCAGCACGGTGTCCTCGGCCTCGTGCCGCAGGACCTGGCGCTGTATCCGTCCCTCACCATTCGGGAAAATCTTGAAGTGCTGGGCCGACTCGCCGGCGTGGCGCCGCGCATGCTCACCGACCGCATCCGCGAACACCTCCACTGGGCAGACCTCTCGGAACGCGCCGATCATCGTCTCTCGTCGCTGAGTGGTGGGATGAAGCGTCGGGTGAATCTCATTGCCGGCCTGCTGCATCGGCCTGCCCTGCTGCTGCTGGACGAACCCACCGTCGGGATCGATGCCGCATCGGAGAGCCGCCTCTACGCCCTGTTGTCGTCGCTGCGCGATGCGGGGATGAGCATCGTACTCGCCACCCATCATCTCGATGATGCGGCCAGTTGCTGCGACGACGTGGTGGTGATGCACGAGGGGCAGGTGGTGGCGGTCGGGCCTGTGCCTGACGTGATCGCGCGGGCATTTCCGGACGGTCGGGAAGTGGAGGTCGTCCTGGCTGCGACTGCAGACGAACACAGCCGGTCGGTGCTTCGGCGTGATGCGTTCCGTCAGACCGGCCCGCGCACGTGGACGCGTGCCTGGTCGGCGTCGCTGGCCGATGTCGACCGATTGGAGGCGCGCTGGCTGGCCGACGGGGTCGTGGTCGCGGAAACCCGTGTGCGCCAGCCGAGCCTGGATGGCGCGGTCGCCGTGCTGACCGGCCACGGCGCCGGAGGCCACTCATGAGAGCGGCGGTGGTACGCATGCTGCTGCTGCAGTTGTGGCGCGACCGCGGGGCACTGGTGATGGGGTTTGTGCTGCCCGTCGTGGTGTTCGTGGTGTTTGCGGCCATCTTCGGCGGCGCCAGCGGGAACACGCTGCTGCTGCGCGTGGTCGTCGCCGATGAACTGCAGACGGCCGAGAGCCGACGCCTGGTCGAGGCGCTGTCGACGCTGAAGACCATCACGGTCACGGCGCAGGTCTCCACGCGCGCGGCGGCCGAGCACCAGGTGGCCGAGGGCGCGGCTGATGCGGGACTCGTGCTGCCTGCCAGCGCACGCCCCCTGACGCAGCTGGCAGGCGACGGTGAACCTCCGATGCTGGTGCTGACGCATCCGGCGCGCTCGGTCGCCGGGTCGCTGCTGGCGGGCCACGTCGAACGCCTCTATTACGAACGGTTGCCGGATGTGGCCCTGCGCGGCGTCGTGAGCCTCGTCGATGCCCTGGTCGTTCCGCTCACCGACGATCAGAAGGCCGAAGCCGACCGTCAGTTGACGGCGATGGCGCCGCAGCCCGGCGAGCCCGCGGATGCGCTCGACGAAGGCACCACGATGGCACCGATGGTGGCACAGGCACCGGCGACGACGCGCGGCGCGTCGATTGACGAAGTGGCGTACTACGCCGGCTCGGTGGCGATTCTGTTCGTGCTGCTCGCGGCGGTCCACGGCGCGGCATCCCTGCATGACGACGTCGAATCGGGTGTGGTCGATCGGGTGCTGACGGGGCCGGCCACGCTGGCCACGCTGGTCGATGGCCGGGCGGTGTTTCTGGCGGGGCAGGCGCTGCTGCAGGTCGTGGTGATTTTTGCGGTGGCATGGCTCGGATACGGCGTCGATGTGCCGGCGCGGCTGGGGCCGTGGGGCCTCGTGACCGGTGCCGTGGCCATTGCCTCGGCGGGGCTGATGCTGCTGGTGTCGGTGTTGTGCCGGTCGGCGCAGCAGGCGATAGCGGTGTCCAACGTGGCGGTGCTGGTGGTATCGGCCATCGGCGGCTCGATGGTGCCGCGCTTTCTGATGCCGCGGTGGCTGCAGCAACTGGGGTGGCTGACGCCCAATGCCTGGGCCATCGATGCCTATGGGGAAGCCCTGCGGGCCGGCAGCGCATGGTCGGGCTCGCTGCGTCCCTCGCTGGTGCTGCTCGCGATTGGCATCGGGGGCTGGCTGCTCGCCCGGCAACTCGCCCGGCGCTGGGAGACACGGTAGGATGCCTCCGATGACGGTGTCGTTCGAGGGATGGGCGCAGGCGCGCCGCGACGAAGTGGAGCGTGCCCTGCAGGCCGCCATTCCCGCACCACCGCTGTGCCCGCCCCTGGTCTCGGAGGCGATGCGCTACTGCCTTGGCAGCGGCACCAAGCGTGTACGGCCGGTCCTGGTGCTGGCTGCGGCAGAGGCGGTAGCCACGCGAGAGGCGGCGCACGCCGACGACGCGGCGCTCGAGGCCGCGAGGCAGCTGGCCATGCCGGCCGCCTGCGCCATCGAGTTCATTCACACCTACTCGCTCGTGCACGACGACCTGCCGTCGATGGACAACGACGCGCTGCGCCGCGGCAAGCCCACCCTCCACGTGGTCTACGGAGAGGCGCTGGCCATTCTGGCCAGTGACGGGCTGCTGGCGGAGGGATTTTCGATCCTCGCCCATCAGACCGACGACCACTCGCCACCGATGCTCGCCCTGCGCACACTGCAGGTGCTGCGCGAAGTGGGGCGGGCCGTCGGGGCAGCGGGCATGCTCGGAGGTCAGGCCATCGACCTGCAGTATGCCGGGCGCATCAGGCACGAGGCGCACCCCGTCGGCACCGCAACGCCGGAGACGCTGCGCGACATGCACCTCCGAAAGACCGGCGCACTCATCCGCGCCGCCGCTGTGGCCGGAGGCGTGATGGCCGGGGCGCCGCCCGCTCAGGTCAGAGCGCTCGAGCAGTTTGGCGAGCAGATCGGTCTGGCGTTCCAGATCGTCGACGACATTCTCGACGAGATCGGCACCAGCGGTGAGTTGGGCAAGACCGCCGGAAAGGATCGCGCCGAGGGGAAGCCCACGTATCCGGCGCTGTTCGGCCTCGAGGCATCGAAGGCCCTTGCTCGGGCGCATGTGGACGCGGCGGGGGAGGCGCTCGCCGTGGCCGGTCTTCCCGACGCACACCTGCTCGGCATCGCACGCTGGGTCGTCGACCGACGCTACTGAACCTCAGGCGTGCCGGGCTCCTGGCGCAGCGTGTCGATGTCGCCGATGAGGCGATCGATGTCAAACGGCACCGTGCCGTTATACACGC
This sequence comes from Vicinamibacterales bacterium, assembly GCA_044238535.1. Classification (GTDB taxonomy): domain Bacteria; phylum Acidobacteriota; class Vicinamibacteria; order Vicinamibacterales; family UBA2999; genus VFZN01. Next base: position 5,153 of record JBIIDF010000039.1, on the reverse strand, counting down.
CCCGCACACGCCCCTCCCGATCAACCAGCAGTACTTTCTCGGTGTGCAGGATTTGGGTCGCGGCGGACTGTCCGGGGTCGAGCCGGCGATCGTCTGCAAAATACGACTCGCGGGCGAGGCGGTAGATGTCGTCTGCCGGGCCTGTGAGCAGCTTCCATCGGCTGGGGTCGATGCCGTGCGCCGCGCCAAACGCCTTGAGCACCGCAGGTGTGTCGATGGTCGGCGTCACCGAGTACGACACCATCACCACATCGTCCTGCGCGGCGAGTGCCGACTGGGCGCGGCCCAGGCTCTCCACGAGCAGCGGACAAATCGTCGTGCAGGTCGTGAAGAAGAACGAGGCGACGTGCATGCGTCCACGGAGGTCGCGTCCGCTGAGCGGGGCGCCGGTTTGCGTGGTCAGCGTGAAGTCACCCACACGGTGGGGGCTGTCGCGGGTCCAGCGCGGGGTCAAGTCTGCGCCGTCATAGAACGGAAGGCCCTCCCCAGGCTGCCGGTCGCTGCGGCACGAAGCCAGCAGTGCCAGCAGGCACACCAGCACGAGGCGCGTCATGATCCGGGAGACGCCACGGGCATGCACGGCCGGGCATTCAGATAACCGTAGCGCCGCCCCTGCCACACTTCATAGTTGAGAAACACGTCGCCAGTTTCGGTGAACGACTGCTGGCGGCCTTCCTCGCGTCCCTGCACGTAGTGCCGCACTTCGAACGGCTGTCCCGACGCGTAGAACGTGCGGTAGGAACCGTGGAACCGATCGTGGCGCAGGTGGGCTTCCAGTCGCAGGCGTCCGTTGGGCCAGTACTCGAGGCGCGTGTCTGTGATCGACGAGGCTCCGACCGACAGGAGGGCGACCACGCCCAGCACCTGGCACCGCAGGGCGCGCCACACCACCGACGATGCCGCGAGGGTCGGGGCGGAAGACATCGGCTATCCCACGCTGCCGCGCACGCCGCGATAACAGCCGGAAAGATACGGCACGGCGTCGGTGAAGTGATAGTGATACATGCCAGCAGGGACGTCAGTCGTGGCGTGCGTGTGGCCGTTGCACGAGTCCAGGCCGGACGGCGCCGCACCACCGGCCTCGGCCGGTCCGTAGGCGGGATACCCATCGAGCAGCACGCCCAGCAGGCGCGAGCGGCCCGACTGCGTCAGCCAGAGTGGTTCGAGGTGGTAGTGATACTGGTTCGTCGGTGTCGGGTGCCCGTTGTAGCGGTCGAACGAGAGAATCTCGAAAGTCAGGGGTTGCCGCTGTGCGGCGTACTGATTGAAGAAGACCACGCCGTTGATCGCCACACCAATGGGCCCGAGGGGGGTGTCGGTGGGGGTCGACGCCATCGACGGTGTCACTGGCACACGCAGTGTCACCGTCTGCCCGACGATGCGATTCTGGTTGGGCTGCATGCCGGCATGAGGGGCTTCGTAGCTCGCGTGGCCGGCGCCGAAGTAATAGCTGGGATGGTCGGGCACGCTGGTGGTGCGCAGGACGACCTCGGTCCCGGCGAGGCTGACCTGGACGGCGGAACCGAACAGCCCGTACCAGGCGGGCAGGGATGAGGGACCCGTTCCGGAGCCACCTGTGGACGGGGTGGTGGGTGTGGTGGTCGTTGACGGTGCCGTGGGCGTGGTGCTCGCACCCCCGCCCCCGCAGGCCACCGCGGCGACGGCCCCGGCGAGGGCGAGGACCATCAGTCGTCGGTGAGCGGACCGGGTCAGCATGTCGTGCAGTGAACCATGGACCCGGCCCGTCATTCGTGACATGTGTCGTTCAGCTGTTAAGCCGGCTACCGTGACGTGCCGCGCTCGACCGGTTCCATGCGGTAGACCGGCGTCGGCTTGCCGTCACGATCTTCCGTGACCAGGTAGATAAAGCCATCTGCGCCCTGACGCACGTCGCGGATGCGACCCATCCCGGGCACGAGTGATTCACGCATCGTCACCGTGGTGCCCTGCAGGGTGAGCCGCTCGAGGCGCTGCCCGGCGAGACCGCCCACGAAGAGATTGCCCTTCCACTGGGGGAATTTGTCACCCGTGTAGAACATCGCGCCCGAAATGCCGATGGACGGGACCCAGACCTGAGCCGGCTGTTCCATGCCCTCGCGCATCGTCCCGCTGTGAATGGCCTTGCCGGTGGTGTAGTTGACGCCGAAGCCGATGACCGGCCAGCCGTAGTTGCGGCCCTTCTGAATGAGGTTCAGTTCGTCGCCACCCTGCGGGCCATGCTCGTCCGTCCACACATCGCCCGTCGTCTGGTTGACGGCGATGCCCTGGACGTTCCGGTGGCCATAGGACCAGATTTCGGGACGTGCGCCCTGCTGCGTGACAAACGGATTGTCGGTCGGGACGCGGCCATCGTCGTGCAGGCGGATGAGCTTCCCGTGGTGGTTGGTGAGGTCCTGTGCGGGATGCGCCTCGAGGTTGCCCTCGGGCGGCACCTGACGGTCGCCGAGGGTCAGGTAGAGGAAACCCTTGCCGTCGAAGGCAATCTTGCCGCCGTAGTGGCCCTGCCCCTTGGAGACCGACTCGAACAGGGGCTGGATGCTGGTCAGACGGTCGTTCTCGAATCGTGCCCGGATGAGGGCCGTGGTCGACTGGCCATCGGGCTGGGGTTTGGCGTAGGTCATGTAGAGCAGGCGGTTCGAGGCGAACTGCGGATGTGGTGCAACCTCGAACAGGCCGCCCTGCCGGCTCTGAAACACGGCCGGGACGCCGTCCACCGGCGTCGGCAGCAGTGCGCCCTTGCGGACAATGCGCAGGCGACCGGGTCGCTCGGTGATGAGGATGTCGCCATCGGGTAGCGTGGCCACCGACCACGGCTGCACGAGATTCTCGGCAACGGTGACGAGGCGGTAGTCGTGGAGCGCCGAGCGCAGCACCGTTTCGGCTGCGCGTGTCGAGCTGCCCAGCACCAGCAGGCCGGCAGCGACCAGAGCGAGAGGCTTGTATGTCATGGGGCCATTATTGGTCGCCCCTCCCGACGGGTCAAACGCCGGGGCCGTGCGTAGAATGAGGGGCATGCTGCGAACCACCGCGATGGTGCCGACGCGCGAGGGCCTGCGCCTGCTGGTGCGCCAGTGGCCTCCGCAGGGCACGCCGTGGCTGCATGTGCTGCTGGTGCACGGTCTTGGCGAACACAGTGGCCGCTACGACGCGATGGCCCTGCAGATGGCGGCCGCCGGCGTCGATGTACATGCCTACGACCACCGTGGCAACGGCGGCTCCGAGGGCCTGCGGGGCGATGTGGTCGCCTGGTCGCAGCTGCACGATGACCTGGAAGACCGGTTGGCCGACGTGCGGCGTCAGGGGGCAGGCCTGCCGGTGGCCCTCTATGCCCACTCGATGGGCGGGCTCATCGCCGCGGGCTACTGCCTGTCGGGGCGGCCGCGGCCGTCGATGGTCGTGCTGTCGGCTCCAGGGTTTGACTCAACGCTGGCTGGCTGGAAGAAGGCACTGGCGCCGTGGCTGGCTCGGGTGTGGCCCGGGATGCGACTGCCGAACGACGTGGATCCGGCGTCGCTGTCGCGTGACCCCGCGGTGGGTGCGGCGGTGGCCCGGGACCCCCGGTGTGGCACCACCAGTACCGCCCGGTTCGGTGCGGCGGGCTTTGCCGAGCAGCGACGCCTGCGCCCGCTGCTGTCTCGGGGGCTGGGCGTGCCGACGCTTGTGCTGCACGGTGCTGATGACGCCCTGGTCCCCGTCTGGGCGAGCGCGCTGCTCGAGGGCGCCCCGAGCGTCGAGCGCCGACTGTTTCCGGGACTGCGGCATGAGTTGCACCAGGAACCCGAGGGGCCGACCGTGGTGCGGGGGGTGATCGACTGGCTGCGCGCCACTGCTGGGCAGATGCGTTAGAGTGAGGACATCATGCGTTCCGGCATCCTCACCCTGGCCTTCGCTCTGCTGATTTCCACGCTGGTGGGCGCGCAGTCGTACCAGCGCATCGATTTCAGCAAGCTGAGCAACTACGAGTACGAATTGCCCGACCCGTTCGACCCGACGCCACGCACGCTGCAGAACAAGGTGCCCGATGCGGTCAAGTCGCTGAGCGGGAAAATGGTGTCGATCGAGGGCTTCATGCTGCCGCTCGATCTCAATCCCGACGGCGTGTCGATGTTCATGCTGAACGCCAGCATCGACATGTGCTACTTCGGTGCCCCGGTGCGGATGAACGAGTGGGTGCTGGTCCGGATGAAGGGCGGCAAGCGGGCCAAATTCACGCACCTGGCCATGAGCGTGAAGGGACGGCTCGAGGTTGGTGAAGAGATGAAGAACGGCCGCGTGACCAGCCTCTATCGGCTGGAAGCCGACCGCGCCGACATCGAGGATGGCCGGTGATACCGGCTCCGGGGCACGCCGCGCCCGTCCTGCGCGTCGAGTCTCTGACGAAGGCGTATCGGTCCCCCGACGGCGACGTGACGCCGGTGCTCGACATCCCGTCGCTCGAACTGCGGGCGGGGGAGCAGGTCGCCCTGCGGGGTGCCAGCGGATCGGGCAAGACCACGCTGCTGCACATCATAGCCGGCATCCTGACGCCCGACCGCGGTCGCGTGGAGATCGACGGCGTGGACATCACCGCACGTGGTGAGGCCGAGCGCGATGCGCTGCGCGCCGAGCGTATCGGCTATGTGTTCCAGACTTTCAACCTGCTGCAGGGCTACTCGGCGCTGGAGAACGTGCTGCTGGGCATGATGTTCGGCCGCGGAGCCGACCGCGCGGCCGCGGCGACACTGCTGACCCGTGTCGGCCTGGGGTCGCGGCTGGATTACCGGCCCCGCCAGCTGTCGGTGGGGCAGCAGCAGCGCGTGGCCGTGGCCCGCGCCCTCGCCGGGCGTCCGCGACTGGTGCTGGCCGATGAACCCACGGGCAACCTCGATGCCCGACACGGTGCCGAAGCGCTGACGCTGATTCGGGAGGTGTGTCGCGAACAGGGGGCGGCCCTGCTGCTGGTCAGTCACGATCCGGCAGTGTTGGGGCAGTTTGACCGCGTCGACGACCTGGCGGCGCTCAATCGGGTGCTGTCCGCGCCCGCGGAGGTGGGGTGATGCGTCCGGGGCTCATGCTGATCGTGCGCCGCAGCCTGCGGCAGCATGCCCTGTCGACCGCGGTCACGGTGCTCTCGGTGGCGCTGGCGTGCGGCCTGGTCATGGCGGTGTTTGCAA
>JBIIDF010000278.1:0-4049 GCA_044238535.1 Vicinamibacterales bacterium | reverse complement strand
ACGGGCGGCCATCATCTCGGCGGCCGCCTCGACGTCGGTGGTGACAGGGATGTGCAGGATGTCCCAGTCGGTGTATTCGCGGCGCTCGATGCGGGTGCCGCCGAGGCGGGTCAGGGCCTCGCGCCCGGCCTCGTCGCGGTCGACGTCCCGGCGGAACTTGACGATGATCGAGCCCTGGAGGGCCTCACCTGGTTGTACCTCGGATCGGTCGCCCTCGATGACGGGCAGCGAGACCGAATCACCCGGGTCAGCCAGGGTGTCCTGCAGCCGCAGGCCGCGGTCGATGGCGGGCAGCGCCGCGTCCGTGATGAGGGCGCGCGTGTCGGAGGGGTCCACCGGTTCCTGGCCGGAGACGGTGGCCACCACGATTACGGCGGCAGCGAGCAACGTGCCTGGGAGCAATCGATGATTCATCAGGGACATCGGGAACCTCGTGCAGAAGCGTAGCGGATGTGAGGGCGGCTGTCAGGGCAGAAACACCTGGCGCAGGGGCCGACCGTCGGTGCCCGGCATGGGCAGGCCGATGCGGTCAGCCAGCGTCGGGGCGAGGTCGGCCGGAGAGGCGGCGTCGCGGTAGCGTCCGGCCTTGACGCCCGCGCCGAAGAAGATCATCGGCACATGCTGGTCGTAGGCCTGGTGCGTGCCGTGGGTGGTGGCATCGGGATTCGGATCGCTGGCGATGTAGTAGGGCTTCGTGATGACCACCAGCTGCCCGCTGCGGCCGGTGACGTGGCTCAGGGCCGCGGCTCGCACGACCGGGTCAGACGACTCCCGCTGCCGGTCGAGGCCGGCAGCGGGCAGCACACGGTCGACACCTGTTATGGCCGCGACGGCCGTCATGGCGGGCTCAAGCAGGGCCGGGTTGGCCGCGACGCGCGCCTGGGCCTCTGCCGACAGATAGACCTGGGCACCATCCATGCGCACAGCATGTCGGCCGGGACCGAGTGCAGGGGTCAGGGCGCTGGTCACCGTGTCGAGCACCGCCCGCTTCTCGACCCGTCCGCCCTCGAGGCCTGCAAGCGCGCGCGATTCGGGAATGGGGGCGACTCCGTGGTCGGCGGTCAGCCCGAGCACGTATCCACCTGGGCCGACCGCTTCGTCAAGCACCCGCAGCAGCTGGCCGAGGGTCCGGTCGAGCCTGAGCAGCGTGTCCTGCACCTCGTGGCTGTCAGGGCCGAACTTGTGTCCGACATAGTCGAGGGCGGCAAAGCTGACGCCGAGGTAATCGGTATGGCCGTTCTTTCCAAGACGCAGGTCGCGGACGAGCGTCGCGGTCAGACCCGCTAGCGCTTCATCGGAGTACGGGCTGTTTTCCCACAGGGCGTTGAACTCGCGCTCGGCGGTTCCTGGGGCACCGCTCAGGGGATGAGGAAACGTGGTGGTCCAGCCCCGCGGCGGCGTTTCGCCGATGGCGCCGTCTTCTCCCGTGTAGGTCGTGCGGTCGGCGGTGCGACTCCACACCTCGCCGCGCAGGGCGCTGCGGGGATGTTCGGCGAGATAGCGGCTGACGGGTGAATAGCGGCCGTCGACGTAGGCGGTCGAGGTGGCCCAGACGTTGCGCTCATCGAGCCAGGTCACGAGTCCCCCTTTGCCGGCCAGCATGATGGCGCTGCGCGGCTTGGTCGACAGCGTGACGACGCGCGAGTCGGGGTCGTGTGCCCGCAGGCGGTCGCCGAGGGTCGGGACCAGCAGCTGCACGGCGCTGTGTCCGTCGCGGTCGCCCCCGGGTTCGTAGGCCACCGGAGACACGGCGGGGTCTTCTGTGCAGGGCGCACTGCGGGTGCCGCGCCACCAGGCGTTGGCGATGATGCCATGCGTGGAGGGAAACGCCCCGGTGCCGACCGTCGCATGCCCGGCGCAGGTGACCGTCTGCAGATAGGGGTAGAACGTCTGTTCCATGACCGCCCCGTCGCGCGTCAGCCGTGCCAGCCCGTCGCTCCAGCGGTCCTGCATGGCGGCGAGATAGTCGGCGCGCATCTGGTCGACGACCACGATGACCACCAGTGACGGCCGGGGTGTGGTCGAGACGGGAGTGGCCGGCGCTTGCGCACCCGCGCGGCCCGGGCACGTGAGGGCCAACAGCAGGCCGACGATCAGCGAACGCATCTGCGGCATCCGCTCATGATGCCATGAGACGGCCGGTCTGCTGCGCGTGGCCCCGCGGCGCGTGGGCTATACTGCGCCCGCCCCATGCACGCCGTCGACATCATCGGCCAGAAACGCGACGGGGGCGTGCTGTCCCCCCGGGCGCTGACGGCGTTTGTCGAGGGTGCGGTGTCCGGGGCGTGGACGCAGGGCCAGACGGCCGCGCTGTTGATGGCGATTCGCCTGCGCGGCATGACCCCTGAGGAGACGGCGGCACTGACCAGTGCCATGCTGGCCTCCGGCGACCGCGTGGACCTGTCATCGCTGCCCGGTCCGAAAGTGGGCAAGCACAGCACGGGAGGGGTCGGTGACAAGGTGTCGCTGGTGCTGGCCCCTGTGGTGGCAGCCTGCGGCGTCACGGTGCCGAAGATGTCGGGCCGTGGTCTCGGGCATACGGGCGGCACCCTCGACAAGCTCGAATCGATTCCGGGATGCCGCACCGCGCTGACGGTCGACGAGTTCCGATCGGCCCTCATGCACCACGGGTGCGCCATCATCAGTCAGACGGCCGCCATTGCTCCGGCGGACCGGGTACTCTACGCGCTGCGCAACGACACGGCGACGATTGACAGTGTGCCACTCATCACAGCGTCGATTCTCAGCAAGAAGATTGCGGAAGGCAGCCAGGCGCTCGTGCTCGATGTGAAGTGCGGGCGGGGCGCGTTCATGAAATCGCAGGAGCAGGCACGCGTGCTGGCCCGGTCGCTGGTCGAGGTCGGGTGCGCCAATGGCGTGGAGACCGAGGCCGTCATTACCCGCATGGATGCTCCGCTGGGGCGGGCAGTCGGCAATGCACTCGAGGTCCGCGAATCGCTGGACCTGCTGCGCGGTGAAGGGCCGGAACCGCTGCGGCTGCTGACGGTGACATTGGCGGCGCGGATGCTGATGGCTGCGCGTGTCGCGCCGGATGAGGCGGCGGGTCTGGACCTGGCCGATCGTGCGCTGCGCACAGGGGCCGCGCTGGCACGCTTCCGCGCGCTGGTGGCCGGGCAGGGGGGGCGTCTCGGTCAGCAGGACGCGGCGTCGACGTTGCCCGTGGCCGACGGGCAGACGCGCGTCACAGCGTCGCGCGCGGGGGTGGTCACCCGAATCGATGCCGAGGGCATCGGGCGCGCCGCGCTGATGCTCGGTGCAGGCCGGCTGACCCCGGGCGACGCCATCGACCCGGCGGCCGGTGTCATGCTGGCCATCGACCGTGGCGACCGTGTCGTGCAGGGGCAGACGCTGGCGGTGTTGCACCATGGGGCGGCCGCGCGCACGGCCGACGCCGAGGCACTGGTGCACGCGGCCGTGGCAGTGGGTGACACCGCACCGGCGGCGGAATCATGGATATTGGAGCGGGTGACACGATGAGTGCAACAGTGATGATGCGGATGACGGCCTTCGCCGTGGCCGGTGTGTGTGCGGCCCTGTCCTGGGTGCTGTCGGGAATCCTGGGCGCGCGCGCGCAGGCGGGCTTCGGGGCGCTCTGCCTCATTGCCATCTGCGCCGGGTGTTCGTCGGATTTGAAGGCGGTCAGGTGGCGCACCATCTTCTGGGGCATGGCGCTGCAGTTGGGCCTGGCGCTGTTCATCCTCCGATTCGACATCGGGGGCTGGCGTCCGGGCTACGCGCTCTTCAGCGGCGTGGCGGAGGTCGTCAAGCGCTTCCTCGAATTCAGCAACCAGGGCGCGCTGTTCGTCTTCGGTGCCCTCGCCAATCCCGCGGTGCTTGAGCCGGCACTGGGGGCCGGCAACGGGTTTGTCTTCGCGTTCTCGGCGCTGCCGACCATCATCTTCATCTCGGCGTTCTTCACGGTTCTGTATCACTTCGGCATCCTGCAGTTTGTGGTGTGGGTGATGGCCCGCGCCATGATGTACGTGCTCGGCACCAGTGGCGCCGAAACCCTGTCGGCTGCCGCCAAC
>JBIIDF010000277.1:0-4072 GCA_044238535.1 Vicinamibacterales bacterium | reverse complement strand
CACTGAGGCCGGACAGGAAGAAGAGCACCGACAGCGCGAAGAGCGCCTTCCGCGAGGTGGAGCGTGTATCCACGGGCGGAAGTATATCAATCGAAATTAAAGGAAAGCCCGGACCGCCTCCACTCGCTACTTCGGCGCCGTTGCGTAGAAATGCTCGGTGTACGCCTTGAGCGACCGTTCGCGATAGGTGTCCAGTTTGGGCAGGGCCGCCACCTTGTCGGGCTCAGGCCGTTCCTGAAACAGCTTGAACTTGCCTTCAATCTGCTCGATTTCAATCTCGAACGGCTGGATGCCCGTCGCGCGCTTCATCACCTCGTCCTTGGGCAGACCGCGGAAGCGATAGTCGGTGCCCCCGATGCCCTGCTCATACTGGTCGATGAGCGTCGCCAGCAGCTCGTACTTCCGCTCGGGATCGTCGATGGGCACCAGACGCCCGGCGGCATGCACGACCGCGAAGTTCCACGTGGGCACTCCCTGCCGGCTGAAGTCGGTGACCAGCCAGCCTGGTGAGACGTAGCCGTGCGGGCCGCGGAAGACGGCCAGTGCCCGCGCACCGGCGCGGATGGCCTTCACCTGGTCGTTCTGCGCCGAGATATGACCGAAAATGGTGCCGTACTTGCCCTGCGCCGGCGCGAGCACGCTCGGAATGTGGGTGATGCGCAGGGTCGGCGAGGTCGTGACCAGCTCGATAAAGCTGAACTCGCGCATGAAGGCGTGCAGGAACGCGCGGTCCTGCACGAGGTGCGCCTTCGGGATGTAGACCGACGGATCAGACGGCTCGGACGACTGTGCCTCTGCGTCGAGTGAGAGCGAGCTGCCTGCCAGGCCGGCCAGCAGCGCCGCGAGGATGTCGCGGCGTGAGGGGGACGGAGACTCGGGAATGGACATGGCGCGCATCGTGGCAGACTGTGGCTTGTATGAAAAGGGCCACTTTGACCTCAATTGACCAGTCCACTTTTGCCGTGCCCATGGTGGTCGACCGCCGACGGTCCCTGCCCCTGCATGGGCAGCTGGTGCGGCAGTTCAAGGCCCGCATCGCCGACCGCAGGCTGGCCCCGGGGGCGCGCGTCCCCTCGACGCGTGATGCGGCGCTGCTGCTCGGCGTCTCGCGCACCACGGTCACCACTGCCTACGAGCAGCTGCTGAGCGAAGGCTACCTCGAAAGCCGGCGCGGGGCGGGCACCTTCGTGCCGGCCAACCTTCCCCCCGTCGCCTCTCCTCGGACCGAGGCCGCCACCGATGCCGCGGACCTGCCCCCGATGCGCGTGTCGGACTTCGTCAATCGCCTGGGTGAATGGCGGCCCCCGGCCCCGGGGCCCCACGCGGCGATCGACCTCTCGTCGCGCGAGCCTGACCTGCGCCTGTTTCCCCTGGCCGAGTGGAGCCGGCTGCTGCGCCAACAGATGCGACGACGGCCGCTGGGGCGCCCCCCGTCGCAGGACGACATCGGTGGCCTCGCCACGCTGCGCGACGCGGTCGCCAGCTACGTGCGCTATGCCCGCGGCGTCAGCTGTGACCCCGAGCAGGTGGTCGTCGTCACCGGGTCACAGCAGGCACTCGATCTTTGCGCGCGCGTGCTCGTCAATCCCGGGGACCAGGTGGCCCTCGAAGATCCCGGCTATCCCGACGCCCGACGCCTCTTCGGCGCCGTTGGCGCCAGGGTGGTGCCAGTGCCCGTGGATGCCGATGGCCTGTGCGTCAGCCGCCTCCCGGCGCGCGCCCGGCTCGCCATTGTGACGCCGTCACGTCAGTACCCGCTCGGCATGGCGCTGTCGCTGACCCGTCGCTTGGAGCTGCTGCAATGGGCGCAGTCCATCGACCGCCTGATCGTCGAGAACGACTACGACAGCGAATTCCGGTATGACGGCAGTCCCCTGCCCGCCCTGCAAGGGCTCGGCGACACCTCGCGCGTGGTGTATGTGGGCACATTCTCGCTGTCGATGTTCCCTGCTCTCCGTATCGGGTATCTCGTCGTACCGCGCCCCCTGGTGACCCCGTTCCTCCAGGCCAAATGGCACACCGACCGCCACACGCCGCATCTTGAACAGGGCGCCCTGGCCGAATTCATGGCGCGGGGGCATCTGGCCCGACACATCCGACGGATGCGCCGTGTCTACCGCCGCCGCCGCGACGTGCTGCTCGACGCGCTGCACACGCATCTCGGCGCACAGGCCACCATTGCCGATTCCTCGAGCGGCCTGCACGTGGTCGTACGGTTCGCCACGGGGCGCGTTGCGGACCAGGCACGCCGGCGCGGCGTCACTCTGATCAGCACAGCCGCCTGCTACGCCGATCCCGTCTCGGCACCCGCCCACGAATATCTGCTGCGCTTTTCAAACGTCTCGGAACGCCTGCTCGCCGAGGCCGTCCGACGGATGGCGGGCGTGGGACGCTGACCGCGATCATGTGGGCTCCGGCTGATTCCGACCTCTTCGTGCGTAAGTGTCGCGGCACAGCGAGCCCCGCGAGGGCCACGCGGGTGTGCCGTCCCGTAGACGGGATATTCGGTCGAGCACATGACGTCGGTGCTTGAGCAGGTAGCCGCCGGCGGGTCCGCCGGCGAGTTCGGTCGGCACGTGACTGGGTCCGATCAATCGTTCTATCGCATCACGGCGAAATACGGCAGGATGCTCCCGAACGAGGGGAGAGCGCTGCCCCTGAAGCGGGACGCACCAAAGACGCTCAATCGGCCCGTCGTCGACCGATCGCGGCACAGTGTCACGCCACAGGACGTCGCTCCCAGGGAGCCCCCCGCACACTATCTGTCATGACGCAGTGCGACACAGGCCGCGACACGTTCAGCGCGCGACGCGCGCGCCATATGATGCAGACGCCACGGTCCTCGGTGTCCCATCCGATTCGCCGCGGTCCGTCGACGGCACGCCGACCGCCGAGGCACAAGTTGGCACGCACACACACGGGTGCATACCCGCGGTCGGCGTCATCGCGGCCTGCTGCCGGGAGACGAATGGCACCTTGGCACCGCGCACACCGACCGGGTTCACGTCACTGGAGGATGCACAGTACACGATCGACCCGTATCGATGAAGCGACCATGAGTAGCATTCGCACACATCACTCGAGGGGTAATACCCTGGGGAATCCGCTCCGAGGGTGTTCACCACGGCCGCGGGCTCCCTCTACGTGTGGCCCGAACACCCTTGGCTTCTCACGCGGCCGTGGTGTGCTACCAATTACCGGTCCCAAGACATCCGGCACGTCAGGTCGGCTCGACGCACCTTGTTTCGCAACCTTCAGTCATGAGACACAGACAAACCATCTTTACCTTCTGGGAACCCAAAGGGAGCATGACTCCCTATCTGGCTCTCTGCTTCAAGACTTGGCAGAAACACCTTCCCGATTACGAAATCATCATTCTTGATTATTCCAATATCGGCCGCTATCTGCCCGAAGAAACCTTAGATTTTGCTGTTTTAAAACAACTTCCCCTGGCGATGCAAAAAGACGCAGTCATGGTGGCGGTTCTTCAGGAACATGGAGGCATCTTTCTGGATGCTGACACGCTGGTGACCGGAGACGTGATCCCCTTTCTGCTCCTGCTGGAACAGACTGAGACTGTCATGATTGATACTTATTGCAACTTTCTGGCAGCACGGCCGGGCGCTCATCTTCTTCAGTTATGGCAGCAGATAATCCAGGAAAAATTAATTGACCTGAAACACGAACGCATGAAGCCGCACCAGCTTCAATGGGACTATTTGGCAAACAGCGCTTTGTACGAAGCTATGGATCGGTTGATCACACGCCGGAGCGTTTTCTACCGGATGCAACAAATGGTTGACGGTCACGTTGCCCTCGCATATCGAACGCTCACGCGAGATGGACAGTGGCTCCCACGCGGAATTCACATATGGATAAACAGAATCGGGAATGCTCTTACAAACCGAAAGCGAGCGCTCTACTTTCGATTTGCACTCCGACGCTTTCTGGTGACCCTGAATCGTCTGGATGTCGGATATATTCCCGAGGCCCGCTATCTTACGTCGATCCGAATTCAACCCTCCGACAAATACACCAAGTTCTGGTTCAACGAGCAGATTGACCTAACGAA
>JBIIDF010000003.1:0-44395 GCA_044238535.1 Vicinamibacterales bacterium | reverse complement strand
GGCCCGGCCAGCGCATGCAGCTTCTGGCCCACCAGCGCGAACGACAGGGGAATGCCCAGCGCCGCGGCGAAGGTCATCCAGAAACTGGTGCTGCCGAGGCTGTAGACAAGACCAGGGCCTCCGACAAAGCCGAACCCGCTCATGACGGTCGAGAAGGTGGCCAATCCCAGCACGAACCATCGGAGGTTCTGCCCGTAGGCGAAATACTGCTGCTGTGTCCGTGCCTCGAAATACGAGTGGATGCCGATGGCCAGGGTAATCCCGATCGTCAGGGCCATCATGGCGATGATCAGCGTCTGGTCACTCATGCCGACGTGCCTCGTCTGGGGCGGTTGCCTCAGCCGCCGCGATACGGTCAAACACCAGCGCGTAACCCAGGGCCAACGTGAAAAACGCGGGAATCCACACGCCGTAAATCAGAAAGGCGGTCCCGGGCTGGAAGCCCCACCAGGTATCCGCAGGAGACGCCACCGTCGCGTGCTCGAAGCGGAACATGCCGATGAAGGCTGCGAGGAGCACCGCGGTGGCGGCCACGGGCGGCGCCCACGAGAGAGGGACACCCCTGCGCACGAACCCGAGCGCGGCCGTCACACCAATGGCACCGACGAGGGCGTAGCCGAAGAGCTGATAGGCCCCCGTCAGCGCCGCCCCCAGCATCAGGACCAGCGCCGTCAGAAGCAGCAGAATGAAGCGATCGGTCCGATGCGACATGGCTCAGGGGACCTCGACTCGGTCAGGGCAATTCGCGAGGACCGGTCCCGTCGTACTGCACGGGAATCCGGATGCGCATCGGCTTCTCGCGCGTGTACTCCTCGAGCACTTCGGCCGACAGGCCAGCCACACGGCCGATGATGAACACCAGCTTGCCGAACGCCGGCGGAAAGCCGAGATCGTGCAGAATCGCCGCCAGGGCCCCGTCAATATTGATCGGCAGCGACTTGCCGCTCGCCCGAAGCGCCCGATCCATGGCCTCGATAAACGCCACGCCCTCACCCGCCACCTGACCGCGACGCGCCTGCTCGAACAGGACCGTGGTGCGCGGGTCGACGGCATGCACCCGATGACCAAACCCCGGCATCCGGCGTCCGTCCGTCCGCATCGCCGCCAACTCGAGGCCCGCTGCCTCGTCCATTGATACGCCGTCCCGGTGCACGCGCGCCACACCGGCCGCGATGACATCCATGCAGGCTTCGCCCGCGCCGCCGTGGTCGTTCCCGATGGCGAGAATCCCTGCCGCAATGGCGGCCGACAGCGACTGCCGGTTCCCGGACGCAGCCAGCCGCGCCGTGGCACACGACGGGGACCCGGGTCCGTGGTCGGAACAGGCCGTCAGAATCGAATTGAGCAGCTGCCGCTCGGCGTCCGACGGTAACCGTCCCTGGTGCAGGAGGAAAATCGTGTCGGCAAACGTGCGGCCACCCATCAACGCCGTGACGTCGTAGCCCCGCAGCCGAATCTGTCCGTCGTGTGAATCGGCGATCGCGGTGCGCCACGGAGCCATCCCCGCAGCGGGCGTCGCCGCCTGGGCCGGTGCCGTAGTCGGTTCCTCTGTGGTCGCGGACGGTCCTGTCATCGCCAGTGCTCCCGAATGCGCGCGCGCATGCACGCGGCATCATGCCCTCGCAGTATGCCTGAGAAGACGTAGTCTTGCATTAACAATCATACATGTCTACCCTTAGTTCCACGATGGCCCGACCGCTCACCGACGATGAACAGCGCGCCGCGCACGACCTGCTGGGTCGCGCACGCGCCGCCATGACCACCGCCTTCGCCTTCGACCAGGCACAGGTCGACCACCTGTGCCGCGCCCTGGCGTGGGCCACCGCCAATGAAGACACCTTCGGACGGCTCACGCGCATGAGCGTCGACGAAAGCGGCATGGGCAGTGCCGATGGTGTGCCCGCCCGCCGTTGGAAGATTCTCGGCATCCTGCGCGATGCGCTCCGCACGCCCAGCGTCGGCATCATCGAAGACGACCCGGTCAAAGGCCTCGTCAAATACGCCAAGCCCGCAGGGGTCATCGCCGGCATCCTGCCCGTCACCAACCCGCTCGTCACGATGGTCAACATGGCCATCAACGCCGTCAAGTGCCGCGACGCCGTTATCTTCTCGCCGCATCCGATGAGCCGACGCACGGCCCTCGAAATCACCCGGGTCCTGCGCACCGCACTCGAGCGCCAGGGGGCCCCGGCCGACCTCGTGCTGTGCCTCGAGACGCCGAGTATTCCCCTCGCGCAGCACCTGATGGGCATCTGCGACCTCACCATCGCCACCGGCGGCACCGCCATGGTGCGCGCCGCCTACAGCTCAGGCAAACCGGCCTACGGCGTCGGTGCCGGCAACGCCACCGTGGTTGTTGACGAGACCGCCGACCTGGCCGACGCCGCCAGGAACACGCGGATCAGCAAAACGCAGAATCACGGCTCGGGCTGCTCGTGCGATGGCAACCTGCTCATCGACCGCACGGTCTACGACGCCTTCCTCACCCACCTCCAGGCCGAAGGCGGCTATCTCGCCTCCCCCGAGGAGAAGGCCCGGCTCGAAGCCGTGATGTGGGACGGCGAAGGGCGCCGCACACTCGACACGGTGGCACGCGCCGCGTCAGTCATCGCGGCAAAGGCCGGTATCGCCCTGCCCGATGACCGCTCGTTCATCATCGTTGAAGAGGCCCACGTCGGAAAGGCGCACCGATTCTCGGGCGAGAAGCTGTCGCCCGTGCTGGCCACGTTCCGCTACGACACCTTTGATGCACTGCTCGAGATGGTCGCGGCCATTCTCGAGGTCGGCGGCAAGGGGCACTCGGTGGGCATCGCCTCGTTCAACGACGACCACATCCACCGCCTCGCGCTCATGGCACCCGTCAGCCGCATCATGGTGCGGCAGCCCAACGTGCGGGGAAACGCCGGCAGCTTCGACAACGGCATGCCGATGACCGCCAGCCTCGGCTGCGGCACCTGGGGTGGAAACATCACCAGTGAGAACATCAGCGTGAAGCACTACATGAACACCACCTGGGTCAGCCGAACAATCCCGGACGATCGGCCCAGCGAACAGGAGCTGCTCGGAGAGTTCTACGGGTCCGAGACGTTCTGAGCTACCCTGCGGCAGGTCACCGCCCCGCGGGGTGGCCTGCCGCCATGTCTGCCACGCCGCCGCAACATCTCGACCGCATCCAGATCTTTCCACCCGCACGCCCGGGGATCCCTAGGACGCCCGCGCGTCACCGGCGGGCCTGTGCCGCGGCCCTCGCCGCCAGCCCGCATCGCCCGCTGCTCTGCACCGAGGTGCTGCGATGCCTGCACCCGGCCCCGGGCGATGTCGTCGTCGACGCCACGCTGGGGGGCGGGGGGCACGCCTCGGCACTGCTGCCTCTGCTGGATCCCGGCGGGCATCTGCTCGCCGTCGATGCCGATCCCCACGCGCTCGCGGTCGCCACGCCCCGCCTCCGCGCGCAGGTGCCGGCCTCCGTGCAGTTCACCGCCCGGCACGCCTCCTTCCGTGATCTGCACCGCACCATGCAGGCCTGCGGCGTGGACAGGGCCCAGTCCATCCTCGTCGACCTGGGCATCTCCCAGCTGCAGCTCGACGACGAGACCCGCGGATTTCACTTCACCGGAGTCGGTCCGCTCGACATGCGCCTCGACCCGTCCAGCAACCGCACGGCGGCCGAGTGGCTGGCCTCGCTCGACCCCGCCGCACTGGCCCGGTTGCTCGAAGTCAACGCCGACGAGCCGCACGCGCAGCGCATCGCCGACCTGCTGACACACGCCCCGATCACCACCACGCACGCCCTCGAACGCCGCATCCGCCTCGGGCTCGACGCCTCAGGCCTCGGGCTCACACGACCCGAAATCAGACGCTCTGTACGACGCACGTTCCAGGCGCTCCGCATCGCCGTCAACGATGAACTGGCAGCACTCGACGCCCTGCTCGCGCAGCTGCCCGACTGCCTGGCCCCCGGTGGGCGTGTCGTGATCCTGACGTTTCACTCAGGAGAGGAGCGGCGTGTCATCGACGCCTTCGGCGACGGGCTGCGCCGGGGACTCTACGCGCGCATCGCACGCACACCCCTCCGCTCCCTGAAAGCAGAAACACGCGCCGACCGCCGTGCGGCCGCCTGCAAGATGCGCTGGGCGATTCGTGCCTAGCCGGCACACGCGAGGTCAGTCCGCCGGCCACGCACGTGGCTTCAGGGCCTTCGGCAGATACAGCGGATGACCGGGATAGCCGTGCATCGTCAGGCGCAGCCGGTGCAGTGAGGGCAGCAGCGCCCTGACCTGCGCGTGCCGATCGCGATGCGCGCCGTGCACCCCCCACGCCGCTACGACGATCGCGGCACGACGTGCCGATTCGACGAGCCAGTAGTCGTTGTCGGCTCCAACAGGGTCCGGTTCGGCAAGCATCACCGCCGGGTCGGTCGCCCGAAAGGCAAAGATGTTCGTCATGCACAGTCCGCTGTAACCCCAGGCCCGTGCGTAGCCGATGCATCGACGGACCGTCGGGTCGTCACGTTCTTCATCGGCCGTACTCGGATTGAGCCCGACAAACATCGCATAGCCCCGGCGTCCTCCCCAGCGACGCCACAGCGTGTAGCGGTAGCGGCGGCACGGGCTGAAAAGCGCCGTGCGTTCGTCCAGCGCCGACATGCCGCCGGACTACTTCGACCCGGCACTCACCGGGCTCTCGAGCGCCGAGACACACGCCACCATGAACGCGTTCGACTGCTGCGCATCAAGCACGCGGTGGTCGAGGGTCAGCGTCACATACACCATGGGCCTGACCACAATGGCTTCGGTGCCATCGATGAGCCGCACCACCGGCCGCCGCTGCAGGGCACCCACGCCCAGCACCGCCGCCTGCGGCTGCGGGATGATGATGGGCGCCGCCAGCAGGCTGCCGCTGACCCCATGATTGGAAATGGTGAAGGTGCCGCCCGACACATCCGCCTGCGACAGCGTGCCTGCGCGCGCACGGACGGTCACGTCGTCGAGCCGTGCATGAATCGCCTCGAGTGACAGATGCTGCGCGCCGTGAATCACCGGCGCGATCAACCCGCCATCCGGGGTCGCCACACCGACGCCGATGTTGACGTCCTCGAAAATTTCCACGGCATCTTCATGCCAGCGACTGTTGACTTCGGGCACACGGGAGAGCGCCGTGACCACGGCCGTCACCACATAGGCAGTCACTGTCGGGGCCGCACCCGTCGCCGCCTTGCGGGCTTCGCGATCCGCGAGAATCGCCGACATGTCGGCCTCGAACACCGACGTCACGTGCGGTGCCGCCGCGAGGCTGCGCGCCATGTTGCTGGCGATGCTGCGCCGCATCGGGGTATGAGGCACGCGGCGCGAGGGACGCGCCTGCCGTCCAGCCGGGGCCGGGACACTGCTGTCGTCGGTCACGTGCCGCTGCTCGACAAACGCCAGAACGTCTTCGCGGGTCAGGCGACCGCCTGGCCCTGTGGCCGGCACCTGCGCGGCGTCCAGCTGGTGCTGTTTGAGGAGCTGCCGCACGGCCGGGGTGAGTCCCAGTGCGGCAGCTGGCGGCGCCGTCGACGGCATAACCGCCGGCACCGGACGGGGCGCAGCCGTCATCGCCTGGTCGGTGCGAATGGCAGCCGTGTGGTCGGTCGACAGCCGGCCCAGCACTGCGCCGGGCTCGACACGCGTGCCCGCCGCACAGCACACCTCGACCAGCACGCCGGCCGCTGGCGCCGGCACTTCCATGTTGACCTTGTCCGTCGTGATCTCCACGAGCGGCTCGTGCAGCGCCACGCTGTCGCCGACCTGCTTGAGCCAGGTGCCGACGGTGGCTTCGGTCCCTTCCGCCTGATCGGCGGGCATGAGAATGTCGATCGTTGCCATGGAGAAATCCGTATCTGACCGCTAGAAACCCAGCACGTGCGTCATGCGGTCGACGATGGCGTCGACCGATGGCAGCACAGCATCCATCAGGGTGGTGTTATAGGGCAACGGCACATCGGGCGTAGCCAGCCGTGTGACGGGCGCATCAAGGTCGAAGAAGCCCTCATGCGCCACCACCGCCGCTATCTCGGCGCCGGTCCCGGCCGTCAGGGTGTCTTCGTGCACGATGAGGCAGCGCCGCGTGCGGCGCACCGACGACAGCACCAGCTCGCGGTCCCACGGGGCCAGCGACCGCAGGTCGATGATGTCCGCCGTCACACCGGCCACAGCAACGGCCTGCACACACCGTTCGACCATCGCGCCCCAGGTCACCACCGTCAGCTGCTCGCCGGTCTGCACCATCTTCCCCTTGCCGATGGGCACCACGAACGTGTCACCCGGATAGGGTCGCCTGGCCCACGGCGCATCGAGCATGGCGCGGTGTTCGAAGAAGATGGTCGGGTTCGGACTCCGCAGGGCGGCGCGCAGCAGCCCGACGGCGTCTTCCGCATTCGACGGCATGACCACCTGCCAGCCCGGGTTGTGCACCCATTCCACTTCGTTCGACTGGCTGTGCCAGGGGTCACCGACCTTCGCAAATCCGCCGGGAATGCGCACGACAATGGGTGCGGCAAACCGGTTGGAGGTACGCCAGCGGATGGTGCCGCAGTCGTGCATCTGCTCGGCACCCGGATCGGCATACTTGCGGAACTGAATCTCCGCGACCGGGCGCAGTCCTGCGATGGCCATGCCCACGGCGTTGCCGATAATTCCTTCCTCGGACAGGCTCGTATCGAATACGCGGCCCGCGCCGTACTTGTCCTGCAGACCGAGCGTCGCCGCATGCACGCCCCCTTTGGGGCCGATGTCCTCGCCAAACACCACCATGTGGCGGTTGAGCGACAGCTCGACGTCGAGGGTGCGGCGAATGGCGGTCAGCATGTTGATGCGCGCCGGGTTCTCGACGACCGGTTCGGGTTCGACGATGTCCGGAGCCTCGTCGCCCTCGGCGAACACATGCCGCAGTACCAGGCTGGCATCAGGATCGGGCCTCGACAGGGCGTCAGTCAGCGCGTCGCGTACCTCGCGCGCAGCCGCTGCCTCGATGGCCATCCACTCCTCGTCTGTGCAGACATCGCCCACCATCGCCGCGCGCAGCCGCACGAGCGGGTCGCGAGACTGCTCGTCGGCCACGAGGGTCGAAGGCTTATAGGCCTGCGTGTCCTGCCCCGAGTGACCCGACAGCCTGGGCATGGTCAGACGCAACAGTGCAGGTCCATCGCCACGGCGCACGTGAGTGATGGCCGAGCGCATCAGGTGGGCGGCCTCGACGGGGTCGCAGCCGTCGCCGTCGAAAATTTGCAGGTGGCCGAACGACGCCAGATTGCGCGCGATGTTGCCGCCCGGTGTCTGCACCGTCGATGGTACCGACAGTCCGTAGGCGTTATCTTCGATGTAGAACAGCATCGGCAGCCGCTGCGTCGTCGCCACCGTCAGGGCCGACCAGAAGCCGTTGGTGGCCACCGACCCGTCGCCTCCCAGCGCCACGGCCAGCGCACCGGTGTAGGCCGCATCGCCCAGCGTGTCGCGATAGTAGGCGATCGCCCGGGCCCAGCCCGCTGACGTCGAGTACTGCGTGCCCACGCCACCTGCGGTGGGCAGACCGGTTGCACCGCCCGTGGAAGGATGGTTGTGCACGACGCCAATGTCGCGTCCTTCACTGACCCCGCCGCTCTTGCCCATGCCGCCGGCCAGCGAGTCAGCCGCCGATAGACCCAGCGCCAGCATCAGCGGACGCGAGCGGTAGTAGCCACCAGCCGCATCGTGCGGATGCGTCAGCATCGCGCCCAGCAGCAGCTGACCCAGTTCGTGCCCGCGTGCCGAGAACTGATAGGTCGTCTTGCGCTCGGGCAGCAGCTGCGTCTCTTCCACGTGGTCGAGCGCACGCGACACGAGGAACAGATGCGCCAGCCGGCGCCAGTCCACCGCCGGGTCGAGGTGCGGCCGCTCGATGGACGCGGAGGGAGAGAGGGCAGAGTGATCAGTCATATCGATGTGGTCCGACAGGCGCGCCGCGTCTCAGCGATCGGGCGTGACAGGTCCCTCGGGGGTCGGATGTTCACTCACCATGGTCAGCACGTCGTAGCTGGCAACGGTCTCGCCGCGCTGGTTCACAATGTCGGTGTCCCAGCGCACTTCACCGTAGCCCTTCCCCGCGCGGAGCGTCTTCTCCTTGCACGTGACCCGTACGCGGATGACGTCGCCCGGATAGGCCGGCGACAGAAACCGCAGATGGTCGATGCCGTAGTTGGCCAGCACCGGCCCGAAGACCGGGTCGACGAACAACCCGGCCGCTGCCGAGATCAGGAAGTAGCCGTGGGCGACACGGCCCTGCGGAAAGAAGGGATTGCGCGACGCCAGCGCCTGGTCCATGTGGGCATAGAAACGGTCGCCGCTGAGGTCGGCGAAGCGTTCGATGTCGTCGATGGTGATGGTGCGCTCAGCGCTCCAGAGGGTGTCGCCGATGCGCAGGTCGTGGAACGCCTTGCGGAACGGATGCGTGCCCGGATCGTGCTCGGTCGCACCCTTCACGAAGCGGCCGGTGATGGCCGTCAACGTCTGCGGCGAACCCTGAATCGCCGTGCGCTGCATGTAGTGCAGCACGCCTCTGATGCCACCGAGTTCCTCGCCACCGCCGGCACGACCCGGGCCGCCATGCACGAGATGCGGCAGCGGCGACCCGTGACCCGTCGATTCCTTCGCGCAGTCGCGGTTCACCACGAGCAGACGTCCGTGATACGGCCCCAGCCCCATCACCAGCCGCGTCGCCACTTCATCGTCGCGCGTGAAAATCGACCCGGCCAGGCTGCCCTCGCCGCGCCGCGTGAGCGCGATGGCTTCGTCGAGGTCGGCATAGGGAATCACCGTGCAGACCGGCCCGAAGGCTTCCACAGAGTGGACCGCGCGGGCACGCGCCGCATCGCGGCACACCAGGAGGAACGGCGGCACAAAGGCCCCCGCCGTCGCATCGGCACCCTTCGGTGAGAGCGTCGCCATGTCGCCCGACACCACATCGGCTTCCTGCCGCAGTTCCTCGACCCGCGCCAGCACCTCGCGCCGCTGGTCGAGCGAGGCCAGCGGGCCCATCTGCACGCCGTCGAGTGCGGGGTCACCCACCGTGATGCGAGCCAGCGCCGCCTGCAGCGCCTTGATCACGTCGGCCGTCAGTGGCTGCGGCACAAATGCTCGCCGGATGGCCGTGCACTTCTGCCCGGCCTTCACCGTCATCTCGCGGACCACTTCCTTCACGAACAAGTCGAACTCGTCGGTGCCCGGCACCGCGTCGGGCCCGAGGATGCACGAGTTGAGCGAGTCGGTCTCGGCGATGAAGCGAACGGCGTTGGCCACCACCGCCGGATGCGTCTTGAGCCGTAGCGCCGTCGACGCCGAGCCGGTGAACGACACGACATCCTGTCCGGTCAGGTGATCGAACAGATCGCCCACCGATCCGCACAGTAGCTGCACGGCGCCCGGCGGCAGGATGCCCGACGCGATGATCGCCTCGAACACGCGCGCCGCCAGATACGACGTCGAGGTGGCCGGCTTGATGACGGCCGGCACGCCGGCCAGCAGGGTCGGCGCCAGTTTCTCGAGCATGCCCCACACGGGAAAGTTGAACGCGTTGATGTGGACCGCGACACCGTCGAGGGGCAGGCAGATGTGCTGGCCGAGGAAGGTGCCCTGCTTCGAGATGATCTCGGGCGGACCATCGGCATAGACGCGCGCGTTCGGCAGCTCGCGCATGCCCTTGCTGGCATACACGAACAGGGTGCCGAAGCCCCCCTCGATGTCGATCCACGAGTCACGACGCGTGGCACCAGTGGCGAACGATACGGGATAGAACTCGTCCTTGCGTTCCGTCAGGTCCCTGGCGAGCGCCTTCAGCATCGCGGCCCGTTCGTGGAACGTGAGCGCACGCAGGTGGGGACCGCCCACGTCGCGCGCGTGCCGCAGCACAGACGCGAAATCGAGACCCTGTGTGGAAGCCTGCGCCACCACGTCGCCCGTCGTGGCACTGCGAAGCGCGGTCAGCCCGGCCTCCGGCTGGTGCCACTGGTCACACACATAGTTGCGCAGCGTCATCGTCATTACCTCGCGGGTTACGGACCTGCTGCCCGTTCAGACGCGTTCGAGGACCAGGGCGATGCCCTGCCCCACGCCGATGCACATCGTGCACAGGGCATAGCGTCCACCGGTGCGCCGCAGCTGGTAGGCCGCCGTGGTGGCCAGACGGGCACCGCTGGCCCCCAGCGGATGTCCCAGCGCAATGGCTCCGCCATTCGGATTCACATGCGCGGCATCGTCTGGCAGGCCAAGTTGGCGCGTCACGGCAAGGCCCTGGGCCGCAAACGCCTCGTTCAGTTCGATGACATCCATCTGCGCCAGTGACAGGCCGGCACGGGCAAGCACGGCCTGCGTGGCCGGCACCGGGCCGATGCCCATGATGCGCGGAGCGACCCCGGCCGTGGCCTGCGCCACGACACGAGCCAGGGGCGTCAGGCCGAAACGCGCCATCGCCGCCTCGCTGGCCAGCAGCAGCGCGCAGCTGCCGTCATTCACGCCCGAGGCGTTGCCTGCCGTGACGGTACCGTCGGGGCGCACCACGCCCTTGAGCCGGGCCAGCTGTTCCAGGGTGGTGTCGGGTCGCGGATGCTCGTCGACGGTCACGTGACGGGTCTCGCCCTTGCCTGCGGGAACGGCCACCGGAATCAGCTCGTCGGCAAACCGTCCTGCGGCCTGGGCTGCGGCCCAGCGCTGCTGACTGCGGAGCGCGAAGGCGTCCTGGTCGGCGCGCGCAATGCTGAACTCGGCCGCGACGTGCTCGGCCGTCTCGGGCATCGAGTCGGTACCGAACTGCTGGCGGAACACCGGATTCACGAACCGCCAGCCGATGGTCGTGTCTTCGATCTTCATGGCCCGCGAGAATGCCGTGTCGGCCTTACCCATCACGTAGGGCGCCCGCGACATGCTCTCCACTCCGCCGGCCAGCACCAGCGACGTATCGCCGACACGAATCGCCCGCGCGGCCAGACCCACGGCATCAAGGCCCGAACCGCACAGCCGGTTGACCGTCGCGCCCGGCACACTCTGCGGCAGACCGGCCAGCAGTGTCGCCATGCGCGCCACATTGCGGTTGTCTTCGCCGGCCTGGTTCGCGCAGCCGAGATAGACCTCGTCAACGGCCGCCCAGTCGACCTGTGGCTGACGCGCGACCAGCGCACGCAGCGACACCGCGGCAAGGTCGTCGGTGCGGACCGATGCGAGCGAACCGCCATAGCGGCCAATCGGCGTGCGGACGGCGTCACAGATGAAGGCGTGGGTCATGGTCACTGCTCCGACAGAAAGGGCCGTGTGCGCATCGTGTCTCTCAGCGTCCCGTGAAGACCGGTGGACGCTTGGCCAGGAACGCCGCCACGCCTTCGGCATAATCGTGGGTGCGTCCAAGGGTTCGCTGCAGCTCACCCTCGAGGACCAGCTGCTGCGGCAGGGTGTGCGTCGCCGCCGCCTGCAGCGCCTGCCGCGTGCAGACCAGGCCGCGTGTGGGAGCCGCAGCCAGTCGGGCCGCCAGCTCCGAGACCGTGGCGGCAAACTCCGCGTCCGGGACGGCCTTCCAGATGAGCCCCCAGTCGGCCGCCTGCGGGGCCGGCAGGCGATCGCCCAGCAGCGTGAGCCCCAAGGCCCGTGCGTGTCCCACCAGACGCGGCAGCAGCCAGGTCGCGCCAGAGTCGGGCACCAGTCCCAGCTGGCAGAACGGCTGAAGGAAGGACGCCGACTGCGCCGCGATGACCAGATCGCACGCCAGCGCCAGACTGGCACCCGCGCCGGCGGCCACGCCGTTCACGGCCGCGACGGTCGGCACGGGCAGTGCGCGCAGCGCCTCGATGAGCGGCGCATAATGCTGCGCGATGTAGTCGCCCAGATCCGACTCGGCAGTGACGGCCGGGTCGGCGAGATCCTGCCCTGCGCAGAACGCGCGCCCGGCACCGCTCAGCACCAGCACGCGTGCGCCCTCGGCCTCGACACGCCCGAGAGCGTCGCGCAGTTCGCCGTGCATCTGCACCGTGATGCTGTTCAGGCGATCGGGCCGGTTCAGCGTGAGCCGCGCCACGCGCTCGGTCACGGACCACTGAAGGGTGTCGTAGGGCATGGGTGTCTACCGCACGTCGTAGTCGAGCGTGATGGCGTCGGTGGTCGGCGCCGACTGGCATGTCAGCACATAGCCGGCCTCGACTTCCCACCGCTCGAGGGAATGGTTCACGGCCATGTGTGCCGTGCCACTGGTGACCCGGCAGCGGCATGTCGCACACGCCCCGGCCTTGCACGAGTAGGGCAGGTTGAGTCCCTGACGCAGGCCGGCGTCAAGCAGCGTCTCGCCCGACTGCGGCATGCGGAAGGTGCGCGTGCGGCCATCCATCACCACCGTGACGGCGGTCATGGCGGCCCCCGCCTCCTCGGCCGCCTGCGCGGCTGCCGCCGCCATCCCGGCCGACACCGGCCTGGGGCCTGCCACAAACCGCTCGCTGTGCACGTGGCCCGCATCGACCACACCGGCTGCGATCAGGGCCGCGCTCACCTCGTCGATCATCTCGCCGGGTCCGCACACGAAACAGTCGTCGAAGTGGCGTTCGCCGAACACCGTCGGCACCAGTGCCTGCACCCGGGCGGCATCGAGGCGGCCGTTGAACAGCGGAATATCCTGATACTCGCGGCTCAGGAAGAAGCACAGCTCGAGCCGCGTCATGTAGCGGTTCTTCAGGGCCATCAGCTCGTCGGCAAACATCGTGCTCGCCACGGTCTGGTTCCCGAAGCAGAGCAGGCACTGGCTCTGCGGTTCCGACTCGAGCACGCTGGCCAGATTCGACAGGATCGGCGTGATGCCAGAGCCAGCCGCGAAAAACGCATACGTCTTCCGGTGCCGCGCGTCCATGGGCACCGTGAAGCGACCCGCGGGTGGCATGACATCGACGAGGTCGCCCACGCGCAGCGTGCGGTTGATGTAGGTCGACACCAGTCCGCCGGCCACCTGCCGCACCCCGATGCGAACCTGCTGGGCTCCGGCGCTGCTGCAAATCGAGTAGGGCCGGCGAATCTCGACGCCGTCCATCATCAGGCGCAGCGTGATGTGCTGCCCTGGGGCATAGCGATACTGTTCGCGCAGCGCGTCAGGCACGCCGAACGTCACGGCGACGGCATCGTCGGCCACCGGGGTGATGTCGGTCACGCGGAGCGCATGGAACGTGGTCATGGCAGGGACAGCGCAGGTGAGGCGTGGGTCACAGGCACTTGAACCGCTCGAACGGCTCGAGGCAGCTGTCGCAGCGGAGCAGCGCCTTGCAGGGCGTGGAACCGAAGACGCTCACCAGTGAGGTCTGCGGCGACCCGCACTGGGGACAGGCGGCGGCCTGCATGCCCCGCGATGCCGGGCGGTCCGGCGGGACAATGCCCAGCTCGCGCAGCTTGCGACGCCCGTCATCGGTCATCCAGTCGGTGGTCCATGGCGGATCGAGCACCGTCTGGAGCTGCACCTCGGGAAACCCTTCGGCCCGCAGGGCATCGCCCACCGACTGCTCAATCACCGCCGTCGCAGGACATCCAAGATAGGTCGGCGCCACGCCCACAGAGACGCCTCCGCTGGCGGTGGCCCGCACGTGCCGGATGATGCCGAGGTCGATCACCGTGAGCAGCGGCAGCTCGGGATCGGGCACAGACTGCAGGGCTGCCCAGGCGCGCTGTTCGATGTCGTGAGGCGTCATCGCACCGCTCCCTACCACGAGGCGCCCGGATAGGCACGCTGCAGGAACTGCATCTCGGCCAGCATTCGCCCCAGCCCCTCGCCGTGATGGCCCTGCTTGCCGCCCGTGTGGAAGAAGCCGTCTGCCGGACGGGTCAGCGTGGCGTCACGCAGCACGACATCAAGGGCCGCCAGCCATCCCGCACGCAGGGAGGGCAGGGACGGCAGCACCCCGGCGTCCGTCAGCCGCTGTTCGACCGCATCGGCCGTGAACATCTCGCCGGTAAACCGCCACAAATCATCGAGCGCCTGCTGGGCACGCCGGTGGCTCTCGTCGGTACCATCGCCGAGGCGCGTCACCCAACCGCTGCTGTATTGCACGTGATAGGTCGTCTCGGTGAGGGCCTTGCGCGCCACCTGCGCCAGCCGCTGGTCCGTCGACTGCGACAGTGCCGCAAACAATTCGCCCTGGAACAGGTCGAACAGACACTGCCGCACGAGCGTCACGGCAAAGTCGCCGTTGGGCTGCTCGGTCAGCAGCAGGTTGCGGTAGTCGCGCGTGTCACGCAGGAAGGCCAGCGCATCTTCGTCGCGGCCGCGCCCCTCGAGCTCGCCGGCATAGGTGAGAAATGCACGCGCCTGACCCACCAGGTCGAGCGCCGTGTTCGAGAGCGCCAGATCTTCTTCCACAGCCGGCGCATGGCCAATCCACTCACCGAGCCGTTGCGCCAGAATGAGGCTGCTGTCGCCGAGGCGCAGCAACAGTTCGCACAGATCGTCTGTGGCCACACCAGCGCTGTTGAGCGGCGCGGATGAAGACGCCGCCGTCACAGTCCTTCGACTCCCTCGGGAATGGTGTAGAAGGTCGGGTGCCGGTAGACCTTATCGTCCGCCGGTGAAAACAGCGCATCGGCATCAGACGGATCCGAGGCGGAAATCTGGTCGGACCGGACCACCCAGATGCTGACGCCTTCCTGCCGACGCGTATAGGTATCGCGCGCATGCTGCAGCGCCATCTGCGGGTCGGCCGCATGCAGACTGCCGACATGCTTGTGGTCGAGGCCCGCACGGGCCCGCACGAACACTTCGTAAAGCGCCCAGTCCTGCGGTGGCGTGGTCATCGGCTGTGGTTCCGGATTAGCTGGCGCGTGACTGCCGCGCCTGCTGTTTGCGGCTGTAGGCCAGGGCCGCCTCGCGCACCCAGGCCCCGCCCTCGTGCGCCGCACGGCGCGCGGCCATCCGCTCGCGGTTGCAGGGGCCGTTGCCCTTCAGCACCTCGTGGAACTCGTGCCACGGCATCTCGCCAAAGTGGTAGTGGCCCGT
The DNA here is from genome assembly GCA_044238535.1 of Vicinamibacterales bacterium. GTDB lineage: Bacteria > Acidobacteriota > Vicinamibacteria > Vicinamibacterales > UBA2999 > VFZN01. The sequence goes on along the minus strand of JBIIDF010000003.1, from coordinate 29,377 downwards.
CGCCTCGTCCTTGCGCACTGCCGGATCGGGCACGGTGAGTCCCAGGAACTCGGCCTGTGGCACGGTGGCGTCGACGAACTTCTGGCGCAGGTCGTCGTTCGACACGCGCTTGATCTTCCACCGCATCGACTGCGCCGAGTGCACGCTCTCGCGGTCGCTCGGGCCGAACATCATCAGGCTCGGCCACCACCACCGGTTCAGCGCATCCTGCGCCATCGCCCGCTGCGCGTCGGTGCCGCGCGCCAGCGTCAGCATGATTTCGAAGCCCTGCCGCTGGTGAAAGCTTTCCTCGCGGCAGATACGAACCATCGCCCGCGCATAGGGGCCATACGAGCAGCGGCAGAGCGCCACCTGATTCATGATCGCCGCGCCATCGACCAGCCAGCCAATCGCGCCGACATCGGCCCAGGTCGGCGTCGGGTAGTTGAAGATGCTCGAATACTTGGCCGTGCCCGCCAGCAGCTGGTCCATCAGCTCGGCCCGCGACACCCCCAGCGTCTCGGCGGCGCTGTAGAGGTACAGGCCATGGCCCGCCTCGTCCTGCACCTTGGCCATCAGCACGGCCTTGCGGCGCAGCGACGGCGCGCGGGTGATCCAGTTGCCCTCGGGCAGCATGCCCACAATCTCGGAATGCGCATGCTGCGAGATCTGGCGGACCAGCGTGCGGCGGTAGGCCTCGGGCATCCATGCCTTGGCCTCGATCTTTTCTTCCGCATCGACATGCGCCTGGAACCGCGCCAGCCGCTCGGTCTCGTCGGCCGGGGGCACGGGCGTGAGGGCAGGGATGGCAGGGGTGTGCATGGCGGCTCCTGTGTCGGGCAAGGATGACTGTCCGGAATATGACACCAAAAAGGCTCCGTTGCAACAGCGTTTTGTGTCATTTACCATGAGGTGTGCGCGCCGTTGCCTCTGCCCTCCGGACCTTCCGCCAGCGCCGCCCGCTGCGCGGGGGCTCGCTGCTCGTCACCCTCTTCGGTGACGCCGTCGCCCCGCACGGCGGCTCGCTTGCCCTGGGCAGCCTCATCGCACTGGCCGCGCCCTTCGGCCTCACCGAGCGCCTGGTGCGCACGTCGGCCTCACGCCTCACCCACGACGGGTGGTTTCACCCCCAGCGCATCGGCCGCATCAGCGTGTATCGCCTCACGCCCGTCGGGAAGGCACGGAGCGCCGACGCCGCCCAGCGCATCTACGAGCCCCCGCCCGAGCTGCCGCACCGCACGTGGACGATGGTGCTGATGCCGGCCGGGCTGACCATCCGCGACACGGCCGCCCGCGAGCTGCAGTGGCTCGGGTTCGGACGCATGAGCCCGGAAGTCTTCGTGCACCCCACATGCACGCCCCGGGCGGTCACCGGACACCTGCAGTTGCTGGGCCTGTCGGCCGGCGCCGTTGTCGTGCAGGCCGCCCTCCAGTCGCGCGCAGACGAGCAGCAGCTGGTGCAGGCCAGCTGGAACCTCGCCGACCTCAGCGATCGCTACGAGCGCCTCATCCGCACCTTCGGTCCGATTGACGAGGCGCTGGCACAGGGGCAGGCGCTCTCACCCGCCGACAGCTTCGTCGTGCGCACGCTGCTCGCCCACGAATACCGCCGCATCGTCCTGCGCGATCCGCGTCTGCCCACCGCGCTGCTGCCGGACGACTGGGCCGGGGGCCGCGCCTACGCCCTCTGCCAGTCGCTGTATGCGCGGGTCTTTGCGGGGTCGGAAACGCACCTGCAGTCGGTGGTGTCCGACGCGAGGGGCACGGCTGGCGCCTGGCACGACCTCGATGCCTCGGCACTGGGGCGGTTCGGGGGGGTGCTCACCCAGGAACTTCTGGAGCGCGAGGTCGTGGCCGCCGCGGCTCCTCCCGTGACACGACGACGCCTCTCACGGGAAACGCAGCTCCGCGTGACTCGAACACCCGAGGGCAGCGCGGGTTCGCGCCCCGTGCGTACGCGCGCGCCCCGGTCTGCCCGGCACGCCGACACAAACCGCTGACGTCAGTCGGCCCTGTCGGGTGTGGTCAGCGACACGCCCAGCGCCGCCCGGCGCCGGAGCCACAGGCTCGGCCGATAGCGGGGATCGCCCGTCAGGCGATGGAGGCCCTCGAGCACCTGCAGGACGCGGGCCGGCGTCAGCGCATCACCCAGGGCCAGTGGACCGCGTGGATAGCCCAGCCCCAACTGCACGGCCGGATCGATGTCCTCGGGCGAGGCAATCCGCTGCTGCGCAATGTCACAGCCCACGTTCACGATCGCCGCCGCCACGCGCTGCGCCACGGCGCCAGGGCTATCGGCCACCATGGTCACCGCGTGTCCGCCCGACGCCATCAGGCCGTGCGCGGCGCGACGCATCGCGGCACTCGTGAGCGGCGTATGCATCAGCGTGATGCGCCCGGCCAGGCCGAACAGCATGTCGACCGCCACGGTGCGCGCCGGATCGAGCTGCTCGGCTAGCGCGGCTGTCGTCGCGTCGATGCCGAGCGGGGTCACCAGGCACAGCGCCTCCGCGGACGGCGCCGCGGTGTCTTCGATGACCGGTGATGCCGGCAGCGCGCGCAGGAAGGCCACCAGAGCCTCGCCATACGCCGCATCGGAGCGGCTGACCCACACCGCCAGGGGACGATCTGCAGGTGGCGCCGCCTCTGCGTCGACCACCGCACGACCATCGCGATAGACGTAGAAGCCCTCGCCGTTCTTGCGGCCGAGCAGTCCGGCCTCAAGGCGGCGCTGCGTTTCGGGCGAGGGACGGAAGCGCGGCTCCTCGTAGAACTGGCGATAGATCGATTCCATCACCGGATGCGACACATCGAGCCCCGTCAGGTCGAGCAGCTCGCAGGGCCCCATGCGGAAGCCGGCGGCCTCGCGCATGATGCGGTCGATGTCAGCCGGCGCGGCCACGCCCTCTGCCAGCACCCGCATGGCCTCGGTGACATACGCGCGGCCGGCATGGTTGATCAGGAACCCGGGCCAGTCGCGCACACGGACAGGCCGGTGACCGAAGGCGCGCGTCAGGTCGCACAGCGCCGCGCAGGTCGCCTCGGACGTGCGCGCACCGGCCACCACCTCGACGATCTTCATGAGCGGCGCCGGGTTGAAGAAATGGAACCCGGCCATGCGATCCGGCTGCTGCAGGGCCGCGGCAATGGCGGTCACCGACAGCGACGAGGTGTTGGTGGCGAGCACGCACGAGGGTGACACCAGAGCCTCGAGCGCGGTGAAGAGCGCCTGCTTCGCCTCGAGGCGCTCGACGATGGCTTCGATGACGAGGTCGGCGGCGGCCAGATCCTCCAGGCGGTCGGCCACGACGATGCGGTCTGCAGCGGCCGTGGCGGCCTCGGCCGTCATCCGTCCCTTCGCGGCGAGCTGCTGCAGCACCTGCGTAATGCCGTCGCGGGCCGCCTCGGCGGCGCCTGGTCTGGTGTCGTAGAGCCGCGTGCGCAGGCCGGCCTGCGCGGTCAGCTGGGCAATGCCCCGGCCCATGACGCCGGTGCCGATGAGTGCTGCGGTCGAGAAAGGGCGGGAGCCGTCATCCATGCGTGTCCCGATGATACGCGAGGGGCCTGCGATGCCAGCAGGCGATACCACCCGTAGAGTGGCGCGAGCGCCTCGTGCCAGCTGCGGCGTTCGGCATAGGCGCGGGCGCCGTGCCCCAGCGACTGTCGCCACCGCCGGTCGCGAATCATGGGCCCGAGCGCACGGGCCCAGGCCGACACGTCTCCGGCAGGCAGCACCAGGCCGCTCGTGCCGGCGTCGAGATTTTCCTGCGGGCCGCCCATGTTGGTGACCAGGACCGGCAGGCCACTGGACTGCGCTTCCAGCACAACATTGCCGGCCGTATCCGTCGCGCTGGGAAAGGCGAAGACATCAGCCGATGCATAGGCCTCTGCGAGAGCCGCGCCACCGAGCACCCCGGTGAACACCGCGTCCGGCAGGATCCGACGCAGTTCGTCCAGGTAGGGACCCTCGCCCACCACGACCAGTCGGTGCGCGTGGCCGGCCTCCGAGAGGGCGCGCGTCAGCGGGGCCAGCAGGTCGAGACCCTTCTCTTTCGAGACCCTTCCGACATACAGCACTGCCGGCCGCGCATCGCTGACGCCCCATGACTCCCGGAGTGCAGCTGAGCGATGTACGGGCGCATAGGCGCTCGTATCCACACCCCGTCGCCAGATGCTTACCGAATCGGCGGCACGACCCCGTCCAGCCAGCAGCAGCTGTCGCGTTGCCTCGGACGGAGCCAGTACGTGCTCGCACTTGCCATACGGCCACCTGAGGAACCCGGCCATCACCCGGCCCGCCGCGCGTGATCCGGTGAGCAGGTGCGCATAGGCCGCGAGATCGGTGTGGAAGCTCCCCACCATCGGCAGGCGCAGCGCCCGCTGAATATGCAGCGCCGCGAGGCCGATCGGACCCGGCGTCGTCAGGTGCAGCACGCTGGGCGCAAAGCGCTGCACCTCGGCCTTGAGTCGCGTCCGACCCGGCCAGAACATTTCCATTTCGCGATAACAGGGAATGGGCATTCCGCGGGCCACAAGCGCACGATACTCGGGCGTATCCGCTTCTTCTCGGCATGCGGTGAAGACACGCAGTCGAAGGTCGGGTGGCGCGTACCGCAGAACCGCCTTCAGTGTGGTGGTGACTCCGTTCACCTTCCCGAAGTCATTGTCCGTCAGGATGGCAATCCGCATGGCGCCAGCGTGCCCTGCGTCCATGACATCGCCATGTCGACCGGGCAACGGCTGTGTGACAACGACACCGTTCGCCTGCTGTTGCGCCGAGTTTGCGCGCCTGTCACGCGCGCGTCACACATCTGCCGCATGGTGGAACGGCGGTTGTGACGCGACAACCCGTGAGGAGTGCACGCATGACATTTACCGAAGCGCTGGCGGAACAGCGATGGGACGACCATCGCTACTATCATCACAACCTGGTCAATCAGTCGCTGCACTTTGTCAGTGCCGTGACGTTCCTGGCCTGCTATGCCGTGGCATGGACCGAGCCGACACTGGCGGTGCTGCTCGCCTGGATGGTGGCGATGCCGTCGCGCCAGATCGGTCACTTCTTCTTCGAACCGAAAACGTACGACGCCATCAACGAGGCGACACACGACCACAAGGAAGACATCAAGGTCGGCTACAACCTGCATCGCAAGGTGCTGCTGCACATCGCCTGGGCAGCATCCCCGCTGTTGCTGCTGGCTGACCCTTCATTCGGCGGATGGCTGACGCCGGCCGCGTCCGTCGGTGCGCTGGTCGACAACATCGCGCGCATCTGGATGGCCGTCGCCGCCGCCGCACTGTTCGGCCGCGGCGTCCTGCTCAGTGTGACACGTGATGTGCAGACCGGTGTGGTGTGGGTCACGAAAATCCTGACCGACCCGTTTCACGACGTAAAGTTGTATCACCGGGCGCCGCTGCGTCTCCTCAAAGGCGAGCCCGCCAACCCCGCCGCCTTCACCGAGCCCGCCTGATCCACGACTGCCAGGTTGCCCGCACCAGCTCGCCGGTCGCCTCCCGGCGGACGGTGCGGGTGGTCGCGCCTGCGGGCACCCACCACCATCCCCCGCCGCGCATGTCTTCACACGCAGCCACAACGCGGCGGATGATTTCGGCCCACTCCTCGTCGGTCGTTGCATGGCTGAAGATGAATCGCCCCGTGCCGACCCACGACAGCAGCAGCCCATGCCGGCGCAGGTAGAACTGGAGCATCCAGTTGAAGCGCGATGGCGCCGAATAGAGCACGGTCGCCACCGACAGCATGTGGACCAGCCGCACCGGCAGCTCTCGGGCCGTCAGTGCGTCGTTGAGGGCAGCGATGCGTGTGATCCACACACCTTCGATGCTGCCGTACTGCCGCCGCAACGAGGGTGCGCCCGGCCGATCATCGTCGAGCCGCGTCAGGAATTCGTGCATCGTCGCCATCACATAGGGATGGGCATTGAAGGTGCCCCGTGCAAAGCAGATATCCGAGGGACGGTCCTCACGGAAACGCCGCATCCATCGCTGGCGTCCGCAGACGGCGCCCACCGGCAGTCCGCCACCAAGCGTCTTGCCATAGGTCACGAGGTCGGCCGCCACGCCGAAGTATTCCTGAGCCCCGCCGCGCGCAAGCCTGAAGCCGAGAAACACTTCATCGAAGATCAGGGCGATGCCGCGCGCCGTGCAGACCTCGCGCAGCTGGCGCAGCCACGCCGCATAGGCCGCGCGGTCATAACCGGCGGTCCGCTCGTTGGACAGCAGCGTGCCGTCCGAGGGTGCTCCCCGATTCGGATGCAGGGCCTGCAGCGGATTGACCAGCACACACGCGATGTCATCGCGGGTGGCGAGCACGCGCAGCGTGGCAGCACTCATCTCGCTCAGCACGTACACGTCGCCCGGCGCACTCGGATTGCCGACCCCTGGCTGCACGTCGTCCCACCAGCCGTGATAGGCCCCGCAGAATTGCACAATATGCGAGCGCCCGCTGTGATAGCGCGCCAGGCGAACCGCCTGCATCACCGCTTCGGTGCCCGACATGTGGAACGACACCTCGTCCATGCCGGAAATGTCGCAAAGCCGGCGCACGTTGTCGGCGACCAGCGGATGGTAGGCACCGAGCACCGGCCCGAGCGTCGCAACCTCTGCCACACCAGCCCGGATGCAGTCGGCGTAGAACGGCGTGCCGAACAGGGTCACGCCATACGAACCGGCGAGGTCGTAGAGCACCTGACCGTCAATCGTCGTCAGCGTGCTTCCGCGCGATTCCACCAGAAACGGGGCTGCCGGCAGCCGTTCGCGCACATAACGGCTGAAGACCGGTGGCACGCGATAGCGCGACGTGAACTGCATGTCCGACACACGGGGGCGAGCCACAGCCGCCAGTGCCGTCGACTGTGGCGACTGTTCGCGCAGAGCCGCCATCAGGGCATCGAACGCCTGATGCCGCTGCTCGACCACGGCCGGTGGGGCCCCGTCGCAGGCAAACACCTGCGGCGCCTCATAGTCGACAGTCACCAGCAACCGCGACAAACGCTTCGCCCAGCGCACATGACCCGCCAGCGACCCATGTTTGGCCCTCGACAGCCGCAGGCGGCGCCACACGCGGCGAGCGATCCAGGCGGCCCCTCCCACTCCCCCAACGGAAAGGCTCCATGTCATCACCACTGACGTCACCATCGCCTCCCCTTCAGCGTCGATTCGTCGATGCGTGCCGTGTGCTGGTCAGCAACATCCTGCCGGGCCCTCTCACCGCTCCTGTGGTGGCCTGGCTCAGTCGCTGGGAACAGCCCCTGGCTGCCGCGCTGCTGATTCGCGTACTCACCTGGGTCGCAGGTGACCTGCATCTGGAGGAAGCGGCCGAGTCGCAGTTCCCATCGATGCGCGCATGCTTCATCCGGCGCCTGCGCCCCGGAGCCCGACCCATCGACGCCGACCCGCAGCACCTCGTGTCGCCCTGCGACGGGCAGGTCATGTCCGCAGGGCCGGTGACCGATGGCCTCCTGGTGCAGGCCAAGGGCCTTACCTACACCCTCGAAGACCTGCTCACGGACCGCGCGCTCGCGGCCCGGTGCGTCGACGGCGTCTTTGTCACGCTGAGGCTGACACCGGCGATGTATCACCGCTTCCATACCCCTGACACAGCCACACTGCTCGACGTGCGTCACGTGCCCGGGGCCGCCTGGAATGTGAATCCGCCCACGGTGCAGTGGCTGCCGCGTCTCTACGTCCGAAACACTCGGGCGGTGCTGCCCTTCGCCCTGCACGGCGAGCCGTCGACGGTAGTCCTGGTGCCCGTGGGTGCGATTCTGGTGTCGGGCATTGTGCTGCCCGTCGTGCCCGGCTGGGCCGAACGTGACCGGCACGCTCAGTGCGTCGTGCCCGGCAGCACACCGCTGACGCGGGGCGACGAGGTCGGCTACTTTGAACATGGCTCGACCGTCATCGTCATCGCGTCCAGGGGAGTGGTGCTGGCCGAGGGGGTGGCGGCAGGACAGACGGTGCGGATGGGTGAGCCGCTGCTGCGTCGGGTGGCGGCACTCGTTCCGCTATCGCCCCCATGACGTAGTACGCCGTCTCGAGCAGCGGCAGCAGAAACCAGTCCGGCGCAGGGTAGCGGGTCAGCAGGAACAGGCCCCAGATGCTGAGCACCGTGCCGACATACTGGGGATGCGAGAGCAGTGAGAACGGAAAGCCGGTGCACCACTGCACGACGTGACCGAAGCGCGTGCCGTAGAACACGCCGACGGAACCGAGTCGCACAAACACCGAGATATTCAGCGTCTGCCCCGTCGCCACTGCCAGCACCGCGATCACGCCGGCGATACCGGGTGGCCAGTGCAGCGGCTGCACGCCACCATGCCCGCCGATCCACAGCAGGAAGACGGCGAACTGCAGCACCTTGAATGCGACAAACAGCCAGCGCAGCACGCGCACCGGGTCAGTCCAACCCAGCCGGTTGCACACCGCGCGGAAGGCCGTGGGTCTGCGCCAGATCAGTGCATAGGCCACGCGTTCCACCGCGAGCAGGGGCAGCGCGGCCAGCAGCAGCCAGTACGTCGAGGTCATCAGCAGTGTGACGATACGCGGTCGACGTCAACGGCGCGTGACAGCCGTGTGACGATGATGCACCACCGTCACGCGGTTGATAGACGGATTTTCCTCGGGTGTTGTCTCGCCGATGCACGGCTGTCGTGTGCACCTGCGATAACTGGGGGTGACACACCCAGCGTGTCAGGAGGTTCCCGTGAAGCTTGATGCGCACGTGCATACCATGCATTCCGGCTACAGCACGATTCGTCCCTTGCAGCATGTGCTCCGCGAGTCGTACAACACACCCGACGATGTCTACTCGCTGTCGAAGCAGCGCGGTATGGACCTGGTGTGCATCACGGATCACGATGTCATCAGCGGAGCGCTTGAGCTCGCGCATCGGCCCGATGTCATCGTCGGCTGCGAAGTGACCGGTGAGTTTCCCGGTGATCCGGTGAAGGTGCATCTGAATGTGCTCGGCCTCACGCCGGCCACACATGCGGAAGTGCAGCGCCTGCGCACGGACGTGCGCGAACTCATGCCCTATCTGCGGGAGCAGCGGCTGTTCACGACCCTGAACCATATCGGCTCCAGCGTCGCAGGCTGCCTGACCTCGGCACATCTGGCGGCGCTGCTGCCATGGGTCGATGCGCTCGAGGTCATCAACGGATCACGCCTGCCGATTCAGAACCGCACCGCCGCCTGGGTGGCCGACGCAACGGGGCTGCGCACAGTGGCGGGCAGTGATGCACACCATCGGCGCGGCGTCGGAGAGACGTGGACCGAAGTGCCGGGTGCCACCGACCGCGAGTCGTTCATGGAAGGCCTGTGGGCGGGTCGGGCCATCGTAGGCGGCCGACACGGACACTGGGGCACCCTCGCCGAGGACATCCTGCGGTTCTCGGGGTCGTTCTACAGCGAGAACATCCGCACGGCCTGGCAGCAGCCCACATCGGGCCGCGCGCAGGGCATGCTGTGGGGTGGCGCCTTCGGCCTGCCGCTCGTGCCTGTGGCCCTGGTGGGTGCCTACCTGCACTTCCTCAGGGAAGAGCGGTTCAACCGCCTGCTGATGGCCGAGCTGGTCGGGGCCCCCGCCAGGGTGCAGCGAGTCGTGCCCGACTTCGCGGCCTGATCGCTGTGGACTCCCATCTGCCTCATGGCCTGTCGCCTTGGCAGGTGGTCGGGTGCCTGTGCCGGCATCCAGGTTCGCTCGTGTTCGCCCGCTGGAACTACAAGGCCGCGGTCACGAGCGCCGTCTCGCGCGCAGGGCTGTTCTTCACCCTGAACTTGTCGGCCGGCTGGAAGCCGGCGCTGCTCGCGCTTGGGGTCGAGTTCGGATATCGCTTCCTGATGTCGGGCTTCTATGGGGCGCTGACACAGGCATTCCGGCAAGCGCACCCGCCGGCCGTCGCCACGGCGGTGGCCATGGTGGTGGTGCCCGGAGTCAGCCACGCCCTCGAACTGCTGCTCCATCTGACCGCAGGCACACCGGAGCTCGGCCGCAGCATCGTCGCCTCGGTCACGATGAGCATGATCACGACCTCGTTCAGCGTCTGGCTGATGCGACGCGGGGTCATGGTCGTCGGACCGGGCGCCAGGCCCCTGCACGACGATCTGCGGCGCATCCCACGGCTGCTCTGGAATGGACGGGCCGCGTGACCCCACGCATTCTCCTGCTCACCAACTATGTGCACCCGGCCTCCGGAGGCATTCGCACGTTCGTGTCGGCGCTGACCGCCGAGGCCGCGCGAACCGGCCGTCCCTTCGCCGTCGTCATTCCAGGTGAGCACGACGCGGTGGAACATGTCGCTCCCGGCGTTGAGGTGCATACGCTGCAGGCACACCCCGCCCCGGCCTTCGACCGGCGCTATCGCCTGCTGATGCCGCGTCACTACTGGCCCCCGCGCCACGCGCCACTGGCACGGCTGCTGAGAGCCTGGCAACCCGACCTCATCGAGGTCTGTGACAAATACACGCTGCTGTATCTCGGGTATGCGCTCAGAATGGGCGCCTATGGGTTGCCGCGCATGCCGACTACGGTGGCGATGTCTTCCGAGCGGATGGATGACAACATCGCATCCTATGTCACCCCGGGCGCCGCGGGCCGATGGTTCTCCCGCTGGTACATGCGACGGCTCTACCGTCCCGCGTTCGATCGGCATCTGGCCAATTCGGCATATACCGCCAGTGAACTGCACGCCGCCTACGGCCCCGGGGATCATCCGGATGTGACACTCGCCCGCATGGGTGTCGACAGCGACAGGTTCCGACCCGACGCGCGAAAGGCCACGCTGCGGAACCATCTGCTAGCCGCGTGCGGCGGAACGCTCGGGAGCGTGCTGCTCGGCTACGTGGGCCGCGTGTCACCGGAAAAGCATCTTGATGCCCTGATCGACATGCTCGAACACCTGCGTGCCTCGGGCCACCGCGACTATCGCCTCGTCGTGATTGGTGACGGTCCGGCACTGGACGCCTTCATGCACGATGCTGAGCGGCGCGTCCGGGGACGTGTGCTGCATGTGCCGGGCATCACCGACCGTGAAATGCTCGCCGCGCACTACGCCAGCCTCGACGTCTTCGTGCATCCCAACCCAAAGGAACCGTTCGGCATCGGCCCCCTCGAGGCCATGGCCTCCGGCGTTCCCGTCGTCGTTCCACGTGCGGGCGGTGTGCTGAGCTATGCCACCGACGACAATGCCTGGCTGGCGCCGCCAGGGGGCGCCGGACTCGCCGCCGCGGTGACGGCTGCGTCGCTGGCGCCTGAACCGCGACGGGTGCAGCGCGCAGCCGAGACCGCTGCGCAGCACCACTGGCCGCTGGTCGCCCACGAGCATTTTCAGCTGCTCGAGCAGTTGCTGTGTGAGCATCGGGCTGCGGCCGCGTGCACCACAGCACAGCCACGCCCGACCGCCAGCACCTGGCCGTGGCTGTCCACGGCCGACTGACGACGTCCCTTTCGTCTCGCACGCTCGGCCCGCGCAAAAAAACAGCCACATCCCAACGCAGGATGTGGCCGAAGAGGAGGAGACTATCGTGAGCGGCGCGGGCATGAACACCCGCCGCCGCATGCACTCCAGTGTGCAGGACGCGCGTCACGATGACGCGGCGTCCTCACGACAGTCGCGTAAATCTTTGAGACTGCGGATCAGAACATCAGCCGTGCGCCCAGCTGAATCTGGCGGGGCCCCCCGAAGCGGGCCGTCGATGGCGCGTAGAGCGGCCGACCCGCCGTCGCCACCGGGCTGGCGGGCGTGCCGTAGACGCTGATGCCGTCGTTGCCGAAGTTCAGGTTCTTCGCACGTGTGGCGTTGAGCACGTCGACCAGCAGGGCCAGCGACGAGCGCCCGCGGAGGCGCACCTGCTTCATCAGGCGCAGATCCAGATTGAAGAAGCCCGGCTGCCTGAACGAATTGCGCGGCACCACACGTCCGTTGATGATGGCGCGGTCATTGTCATCATTGGCATCGCGCTGCTGGTCGCTGCCAATCACCGCCGTGTACGGCAGCCCCGACCGCGCGAGCAGAATGCCCGACAGCGTCACGCCACCCGGCAGCACCGTAATCGCATTCGCCGTGAAATTGTGTCGCACGTCCTGCTTCGACGGCGCCCACTCGTCGGCGAGGTTGAACGGATTCAGGGTCGGCTGCCGGCTGAAGTTGCGCTCGTTCGAGTCGTCATCCCAGTTCTTCGCAAAGGTGTAGCCCATCTGCCACTGCATGCGACCCATGCGGCCATTGCCGGACAGCACCAGGGCGTCGTACTGCGACCGGGCCGTTGATTCGTTCATTTCAAGCTGAGCGATCGTCGGATTGGGACGGGTCGACGGAAACACCGGCAGGCCGGTGTCGGCGATCGTCGGGGCGAACAGGTTGCGATCGATCCGCCGCTGCAGATGAATGGTGCGGTTGCGGATGTAGCCTGCGGAGACCTGCAGGGCCTCAGCCACACGATGCTCGACCGTCGCCGACAGACCGGTCGTTTCGGGGTTCTGGAAGTTCGGGTCGAAACCGAAGATGCGCTGCGGCCCGATACGCACCCCCGCGGCCAACCCGGGATACGCGTTCGGGAAGGTCAGCTGGCTCAGCAGCGTCGTATCGATGCGGCTGTCGACCGCCACCGTCGTGATGCCATTGTCACTGAACACGCGCTGGAACAAATTCGCCGGCGTGCGCGCGTTGAAGATGCCCGCCGAGGCCCGCACCACCGTCTTTCCTTGGCCGGTCAGGTCCCACGCCGCACTCAGGCGGGGCTGGAACATCGTCAGGTCGTCGGGAATCTCCGCGGTCTGGGGATAGGCCGGATTCGGCCGCGGCGGGTCGGGGTTCCACTGGCCCTCCCACCGGAACCCGGCATTGATGGTCAGCCGGCTGTTCACCGTGAAGGCGTCCTGAATGTAGGCCGCCGCTTCCTTCTGGGTGGCTTCGTAAAACAGTTCCTGCAGGTCGAACGTCGGCAGCGTCTGGCGATACCGCGAAATGACGCCGGCGTTGTAGTTGGCCAGCGAGGTGAAGTCGTAGCGGCCGATGATGTTGCTTTCGCGCTGCTGCCGTGACGGCGTGATGTTCACGTCGCCCCCGATGCGCACGGTGTGCCTGCCGCGCACCAGCGTCAGCGAGTCGGTCACCTGCAGGCGGCGTGCCTCGAAGAAGCGCGGGCGGCCCGAGTCTCCGCCGATGGTGCCGAAGCCGTTGATGGTGATCTGCGGCAGCAGCGAGTTCGGCGTTTCCGTCCGGTCGTCCGTCGCATACTGCAGCCGCAGCTCATTGACGACCGTAGGCCGCGCCACGGTGTTGAGGCTCACCTTCCCGGCATGGCTCTGTGTCTCGCGGCGGAAGTTCGCCGTCGTAGCCGTATCCAGCTGGGGCGAGTCAAAGTTGAAGTTGTCGCCGCGCAGGCGCGCGTAGGTGTACTGCGCCTCGAGGCGCGACCGGGCGCCCAGCACCCAGTCGGTCTTGAGAAAGACTGCCGTCGGGTTGTTCGTGCCGAACTGCTCGCCTTCGAGGGCCTGCAGCGCGGCGGGCACCGGCACGCCGGCCGCCTGCGTCTGGAACTTGACCACGAACGGCACGCGCAGGAAGTTCTGCTCGACGGCCGCAAAGTAGAACGCACGGTTGGCGCGGATCGGACCACCGGCTGCGCCGCCGAACTGGTTCTGCTGGTTGTTGAGCTTGCGGTCGAACGCATCGGGCGACGTCAGGGCCTTGTTGCGGTTGAGAAAAAACGTTTCACCATTGATGGTGTTGGTGCCCGACTTGGTGACCACATTCACCAGGCCGGCGCTGGTGCGGCCTGTCTCGGCACCTGCGCCGCTGCGCACCACCTGAAACTCGCGGATGGCCGCCTGGGGAAAGAAGAAGGCCGACTCGTTACCCCCGCGCTGATTGCCCTGCAGCGGGTCATTGAAGTCGACGCCGTCGATCGAGACGTTCGAGTTGATGGAGCGCTGTCCACCCATGACGAGACCAAAGCGGTCGCCCTCCTGAACCACGCCTGGGGTGAGCTGCACGAACTCGGCAAAGTTGCGCCCGCGCACCGGCAGTTCCTGAATCGCGCGTTCGTTCACGAACGACGCCGTGGCGGCACCCCGGGTATCGAGGCCGCTCACCCGCGCGGTGACGGCGACCGTCTCGGTCACTCCCGCCACCGTCATGGTCAGCGACAGCGTCACCGTGTCGCCCACGGTCACCGCCACCTGCTCGCGTCGCACCGGCGCAAACCCGGCCAGCGTCCCCTCGAGGGCATACACGCCAGGGGACAAGGCGACCAGCGCGAAACGCCCGCGGGCATCGGTCACCGCCTGACGGGTCAATCCCGTCGACTGGTCACGAACGTCCACGGTGACCCCCGGCATCGCGGCCTTGTCGCTATCGACCACCGTTCCATCAATGGTGCCCGTGCCGATGCCCGACTGTGCCAGGGCCACGCTCGGCCCGGCAGACAGACATCCGATGACAAACAGGGCAATCCGCAGGCGAGATATCGCTGAGTGCATCCACCTACGGTAGAAGCCGACTGCAACAGCGATGTCGCAGAACGGTTACGGCGGTGTTAACTTCACGACAACGCGCAAGGGCTGGGTCTGGCTCCCGCCACCCCCAGGGACTACCGGCTCGTCGTCGCAGGGTCGTTCGATCGCTCCGCAGGCAAAGACGCCGCCGCCGCAGGGGTGGCACGCCGGCTCAGCAGGTCACCGTCCAGTGACCTCACGTTCGGCACTCAACAGCCGGGGGGTTCGTTGTAGATGGCCTTGAACACCTCAATAAAGGTGCGCACGGCCGCGCGCCAGACAGGTTCAGGCATATCGCATCAGACCGAACCTTAGCATCTCACGGGCGACAGGGTTTGGTTTACACTTCGCGTTTGGAGGCACGTAGTTCCATGTTCACGGCACGTTCCCTTGCGATGACCCGCTCAGGCGCAGCCATCGCAGGTTTCTCTCTCTCGATCTTCGCCGCCGCGTGCGCACAGCCAGCCGGTACGGCCACGACCACGCCCAGCAGCCCCGCCCCGGCCAGTCCAGCTCCGGCTGGCCGCACGGCCACTGCCGCGCCGGCCGCCGCACCGGCCGCACCAGCTACCCCCGCAACCCCGACGGCCAAGGCAGCCGACGGCACCCTCATCGCCTACGAGAAGACCGGTGCAGGGCCCGCGCTCATCCTCGTGCATGGCGGCGGACAGACGCGGCGCTCGTGGGTCGAACGCGGCTATGTCGAGCGCTTCGCAAAGCGCTTCACGGTCATCACCCTCGACATGCGCGGCAGCGGCGGCAGCGGGAAGCCCGACACCGCCGAGGCCTATGCCCTCGACCGCATGACCGGTGACATTCTCGCCGTCGCCGACGCCGCGGGTGTCAAGCAGTTCCTGCTCGTCGGCTTCGGCCACGGGGCCAGCATCGGCCGCTATCTCGCCGCGCAGTCCGACCGTCTGTCGGGCGCCGTGCTCATCAGTGCCGACATGGGACCCACCGTCACTGGCCCGGTGAAGGACGCCATGCTCGCCATGCGGGCCAAGTGGAAGCCGCTGCTCGACGCCGACAAGGCGGGCACCTTCAAGCTCAGCAGCCTGTCACCCGGTGACCAGGACGCCTGGAAGGCCGGCGTGGCCCGCTCGGCCCTGGCGCTCGGCGCGCTCACCGAATATCCCCCGATGGAACCCGCAGCGTTCAAGGTGCCCACCCTCTGGGTGCTCGGCGGCGCGGATCAGAGCGGCCTCGAGCTCGCCAAAGCCTACGAGACGAAGCTGTCGGGCACCAAGGTCCAGTACAAGACGGTCGCCGGGCTCAGCTATTCGGACACGTTCTACCGCACCGATGCGGTGGCGACAGAAATCGAACCGTTCCTGATCGCCAACGCCCCGGCCGCCGGCAAGTGACACGCGCGGTCAACACGCCCCGACAGATTCTCCTCGCCAGCCTCATCGGCACGGCGATCGAGTTCTTCGACTTCTACATCTACGCCACTGCGGCGGTGCTGGTCTTTCCGAGGCTGTTCTTCCCAGCCTCGGAACCGGCCACCGCCACCCTGGCGTCTCTCGCCACTTTTGCCGTCGCCTTCGTCGCTCGACCCATCGGCTCGGTGCTCTTCGGTCACTTCGGCGATCGCATCGGCCGCAAGGCGACGCTTGTCGCCGCGCTGCTCACCATGGGTCTGTCGACGATGGCCATCGGGCTGCTGCCGTCCTACGAGACGCTGGGGCTGCTCGCACCGGTGCTGCTGGCGGTCTTCCGCTTCGGACAGGGTCTGGGCATCGGCGGGGAATGGGGCGGCGCCGTGCTGCTCGCGACCGAGAACGCGCCCCCGGGCAAGCGCGCGTGGTACGGCATGTTCCCGCAGCTCGGGGCCCCCATCGGCTTCTTCTTCTCCGGTGGCATCTTCCTGCTGCTGTCACGCACACTGACCAACGAACAGTTCCTCGACTGGGGCTGGCGTGTGCCGTTCATTTCGAGCGCGCTGCTCGTGGGCCTCGGGCTCTATGTCCGGCTCTCTGTGACCGAAACGCCCGTCTTCCAGAAAGCCGTAGCGGCGCAGGCACACCGCGAGGTGCCGCTGCTCACCGTCATCCGCCATCACACCGGCGCCGTCGTGCTCGGCACGCTCATCGCCCTGGCGGTCTACGTGAACTTCTATCTGATGACGGTCTTCTCGCTGTCGTGGGGCACCAGTGCCCTCGGCTACACGCGCGAGCAGTTCCTGTTCATCCAGCTGTTCGGGGTGTGCTTCTTTGCCGCCACCATTCCCGTGTCGGCCCTGCTCGCCGAACGCGGACGACGACGCCTGCTGATGCAGGTGTCGGCAGCCACGTTCCTCTTCGGCCTCGTGTTTGCCCCCCTGTTTGAAAGCGGCACCGTCGGCGCCACGGTGATGATGGCCCTTGGCATGGCCCTCGTGGGCTCGGCCTACGGCCCCCTCGGCACCGTGCTCGCCGAACTGTTCCCGACGACCGTGCGCTACACCGGCAGTTCGCTGGCGTACAACTTTGCAGGCATCTTTGGTGCGTCGCTCGCACCGTATGTCGCCACCTGGCTGGCGACCACCTACAGCCTCTCGGCCGTCGGCTACTACCTCTCGGCGGCCACGGTCCTCTCGCTCGTCGGCCAGGGGCTCAGCCGCGAAACCAAGGACGACGCGCTCTAACGTCGCGGGTGAGACCGGCAACCCGCACCTCGGGCACCCCATGCGCCTCCCCCACAACAGCAACGGCCTCAGTCATCCGGTACATCCGGACCACTGAGGCCGTGTCTCACTCACTCGCGGCACCCGCAGGTACCGCAGGCGCCGCTCCCTGGGCTCAGGGCTTCGGCAGGGCGCCCTGGCCAGCCACCAGCCGTGCCGCCAGGTGGTTCACCACGGCCGCATTGTTCCGCACCGCCGACAGGTAGGCCGCCCGCAGCAGCTGTTCCTTGCGGCCTCGGATGGCATCAGTGATGCGGGCCTTCACCTCGGGCATGCTCGGATCACGCTTGCCGGCCGGTTCCTTCGCAATGAGCGCCACCAGCGTGTGACCGCCGCCCTCGCTGACCAGCGTCACCGACCCCGGTTCCGACTTGAGCACCGCATCCCGCAGCTTCTGCGGCGCGCGCTGCAGGGCCGACAGGGGCACAAATCCGAGGTCACCCCCGCGCTGCGCCGTCTCACCATCTTCCGAGAAGTCCGCAGCCACGTCCGAGAAGGTCGCGCCCTGCTTCAGCCGCTCCATCAGCATCTGAATCTTCGCATTGGCCTCCTGGGCCGTGGTCGCGTCGTTTCCCGTGCGGTTGGTCTGCTGGGGCTCGCGCACAGGTGTCACCACAATCTGTCCGATGCGGTAGGCATCTTCGGCAAGCTCGAACTGCGAACGGTTCGCCTCGAAGAATGCCGTGATTTCGGCATCGCTCACCGAGACCTTCTTCGTCACCTCGGCCTCGAGCACCTTCTGTGACAGCATCTCGCGGCGCAGCTCCTCGCGCATGTCGGCGGCGGTCAGGTTGCGTGCCGTCAGCTGCTGCTGGAACTGTTCCTCGGGGATGTCTTTGCGGCCCTCGTTGTAGGCCGTATCGAGCTCGCTGTCGGGCACCTCGAGCTTGAGGGCCTTGGCCGTGTTCACGAGAATGTCCTGCACGATCAGCTCGTTCAGCAAGGTCAGCTTGGCCGCCAGCGCCTCTTCCTCGGAAGGGGCCGGGGTGGTCTGCGCCGTGCGGCGATACGACTTCTCCACCAGATCGCGGCTGATGGCACGGCCATCAACGGTCGCCCACGTGTCGGGCGAGGCAGGAGCCGGCGCCCCACCGGTGCCCTTGCAGGCACTCACCAGCAGGGTCAGGCTCAGAACAGTCAGCAGTGCATGACGGGCGCGGGAAGCAATCAGCATCCGGACATTGTATAGGCCGAACGGCATGCGTGTGCTATAAGCAGCGACAGTTTCCGTGGTTCCCCCCTCACGGTCAGGAGCGCTCGATACTATGTGGCAGCACAACTATGAACCCCTCGGCGGCAGTCTGGCCCTCTCGGCCCCGGTCGCCGCCCTGCCCATCCTGGTGCTCTTCCTGTTGCTCGGTGTCTGGCGCCTGCCGTCATGGAAGGCCGCCCTGGCCGCACTGGCCACCGCCCTGGCCGTCGCCGTCGGCGTCTACGGCATGCCGGTGCCGATGGCTCTCATCTCGACCGTCTACGGAGCGGCCTACGGCCTCTTCCCCATCGCCTGGATTGTCTTCTCGTCGATCATGCTCTATCGCCTGGCCGTCGACACGGGCAAGTTCGAAATCATCAAGGACTCGGTCGGCAGCCTCACCGATGACCGCCGGCTGCAGGCCATGTTCATTGCCTTCTCGTTCGGGGCCTTCATCGAAGGAGCCGCCGGCTTCGGCGCCCCGGTCGCCGTGTCGGGCGCCATGCTCGCGGGGCTCGGCTTCAATCCGTTCTATGCCGCAGGGATCTGCCTACTGGCCAACACAGCACCTGTGGCCTTCGGTTCCATCGGGATTCCCGTGACCACACTCGCCAACGTCACGGGCCTGCCGGTGCTGCCGCTGTCGGCCATGGTCGGACGCCTCTGCGCGATGATCTCGGTCATCATCCCCGGCTATCTCATCGTGGTCATGGCGGGACGGCAGCGGGCCCTGGAAGTGCTGCCCGCCATCCTGGCGTGCGGCCTGTCATTCGCGGGCATGCAGTTCTTTGTGTCGAACTACATGGGCCCCGAGCTGACCGACATCCTCAGTTCGCTCACCTGCATCGTGGTGATGGTGGCCGTGCTCAAGCTGTGGAAGCCCGCCTCGATCATGCGCCTCGACGGCGACGCGCCGGTCACGCATGCCTCACTGAAGCACTCGGGGCGCGACATGCTGCTGGCCTGGCTGCCCTACCTGCTGCTGGTGGTGTTTGTGCTCACGTGGGGCGAGCCCGAGATCAAGGCGGCCATCGACCGCTGGACGCACGGTGTGATGCCCTCGTGGCTGCCCCAGGCACCCACCGGGCTGAACGGAATCATGGTGCCCGGACTGCACAATGCCATCACGCGCATTCCGCCCGTGACGGCGGCGCCCGCACCCTACGCGGCGGTGTTCACGCTCAACTGGCTGAGCGCCTCGGGCACGGCGTGCTTCCTGGCCACGCTGGTCACGGCGCTGCTGCTCGGCGTGAAGCCGCGGCAGGTGGTGGGCATCTATCGGGCCACGTTCGCGCAGCTGAGCTTTGCGATGCTGACGATTGCCTCGATGCTGGGGCTGGCCTACCTGATGAATTACTCGGGCATGACCTCAACCCTCGGCCTCGCCCTCGCGGCCAGTGGCGTCGCCTTCCCCTTCTTCAGCGCCGTCGTCGGATGGCTGGGTGTATTCCTCACGGGCAGCGACACGTCGGCCAACGCGCTCTTCGGCAACCTGCAGGTGGTGACGGCCAATGCGCTGGGCCTGAACCCCGTGCTGACCGCCTCGGTGAACTCGGCCGCCGGCGTGATGGGCAAGATGATTTCCGTGCAGAGCATCGCCGTGGCCGTCGCTGCGACGGGTATGACCGCCGACGATGAGAGCCGGCTGTTCCGGTTCACGATCAGGCACAGTGTGCTGCTGATGGTGGTGATGGGCATCATCTCGATGATCTTCGCCTACGCACTGCCGTCGTTTGTGCCGACGTTGCCGGCGACTGCGCCCTGAGACGGCCGTGGCCGTGCGGCCCGCCCCATGCATGCAGACGCGAGACGTGCGCGTCGAGGCGTCGCCGGGTGCCGGCTCAGAGGCGCACAGGGCCAGCGATACGGACGAGAGATCGGTCGAAGAGCGTCCGTCGTCGCGGCGTCTCAGGGCCGAAGAATGCCTCGTGGACGTCGTACGACGAGTGGCGACCGGAACGGCGGACGAGGACAGCCACGCCCGCCGACCCGTCCGCGCTACTGCGGCCGACGGAACAGCCCGACGTAGACGGCCTTGCCGAGCACGTGGCCTTCCATGGCCTTCCACACCGCCGTGCGGGTCACCCACGCATCAGCGCCAGCCGGCACGTCGAGCTTCGTGTCGAGGGCATAGAGCTCGAATGTGTAGTGATGCTGCGGCCCTGACGCCGGAGCGCCGGGGCCACGGTAAACCGGGCCGCTTGCGCTGACCTGCTGGCTGCCATCCGGCAGCGTCGCGCCCTTGGGTACCCCTTCCGGAAGGCCGGTCGCCGTGCCGGGGAGATTCCACACCAGCCAGTGCACCTGATCTTCGGTGCCGCGATTGCGCGCCACGTCGGGGTCGCGCATGTGCAGCACAAAGCTCTGCGTGCCGGCCGGCACGTTGGTCCAGTTGAGCACAGGCGAAACCTGCTCACCGGCCTGCGTGTACTTCACGGGAATGGGGTCGCCGTCGGGAAATGCCGGCGTGGTCAGCGTCAGGGCCGGGCGGGGCGGCTGCGCCGGGGCAGCACCGGGGGCGGGGGCCTGAGCCGCCGCCACGAGGGGCAGGGCCAGCACGAGGGTCGCGGTCAGCACCGAGGACATGGTCTTCATGCCGCACAGCATACGCGCTATGATTTTCAGATGCACGTCACACTTCGTTCGCGACTGTCAGTGATGCTGTCAACGGCTGCCGTGGTCCTGGTGACCGCAGCCTGCGGTGGCGGCTCGTCCACACCGGCTGAGGCACCGGCCACTCCGGCCCCTGCGGCCGACACCTCGGCGGCTCCCGCCACACCGGCGGCTGCGCCAGCCGGCGTCATCATTCCGCTCGAGCCCAAGGAAGGCAGCTCGTCGGGACACATCGACCTGTTCCGCTGGGAAGCCGTGCCCGGCGCTGACGCGTATGTGGTCAAGGTGACGGCCGTCACCGATGGCCGCGTGCTCTGGGAAAGCCCGGCGCTGACCACCACCGAGGCCCACCTGCCCAATACCATCGCCCTGGAACCCGAGGCCTACTTCTGGCAGGTGAAGGCATCAGCGGCCGGCAAGCCGGTGGCCGAAACCGGCGCCATCCGCTTCCTCGTCACCCCGTAACACCGCACGCGACTGCGCCCGGGTGCCGCTCGGCGCCCGGGCCGTCGCGGCCCCGCTCCCGGGACGCCCTCTGCCCGGACTGTCTCAGACCTTCGTCCGCAGCGCACGTCCCCGACATCATCCGGCCGGGTCCCACTAGCCTCCCGCGTCCGCACGCGGACACCCGCTACGGCCGCGGCAACCCCTCGCTCAGCAGACGCACCATCAGGTCGGGCCGCTCCGCGTGAATCCAGTGCCCCCCCTCTTCGGTGTGCACGGTCAGTCCCGCACCCGCCGCGGCCTGCAGTCGTGCCAGCGCCCCCGCTGAGATCGCTTCGGACCGCGTTGCCTTCAGCACATGAATGTCGTGCAGCGGTGATCGCTGCTCGACGGGCGCCCACATGTCGGTCCGGAAGAAGTCGTGCAGCAGCGCGTCCATCACCTCGAAGTCGAGCCCCCACCGCAGGTGGTCGCCGTCGCGCACCAGGTTGGTGGCCATCCACTGCGCCACGCCCAGTTCGACACCGCCCGCCATCAGCGCCTCCTGCGCCTCCTGACGGCTGGTAAACCGCGCGGGCAACCGGCGCACCAGGCGCAGCATGTCCCAGGCACTGCCGCTGGCGGGCTTGGTTTCCGGCGTGGAATCGATGACCCACACCTGGAGCGGCACCGCATGAAGGGACGGCAGCATCGCCAACGCCACCTTCCCGCCGTACGAGTGCCCCAGCAAAGCGCGCGGCGTCAGCCCCGTCGAGGCCAGCCAGCCCAGCACGGCCTCGGCACAGTCGCGCACCCCGGGCGCACCGGGCCCGCGGCCCGAGTCGCCGTGATGCGGCAGGTCAACCAGCCAGCAGGCGTAGTCGGGCCGAGCCGCCACCAACGCCCGCGCGATGCCCTGCCAGTTACGCCCGCGCCCGTAGATGCCGTGCAGCATCACCAGCGCACGCGGCGCATCATCGGCCCCAATGCGCGAGGCCGCCACTCTCGTGTCAGAAATCATCCTGCCATTGAACCACTGAGACGGGGGAGACCGGCAAGCCGCGCACCCGGTCGCGTATCATGACCCCGCGCAATGCTTCAGGTTCGTTTCGCATCGCTCAATACATTCGTGCTCTGCTGCGGCCTGCTCGTCATGCCGCACCGGGCCGCTGCACAGGCACCGCCGGCAACCACCGCACCGCAGAAGCGCGCACAGGCCACCCGCATCGAACGCGGGCGCATCACCATCGACGGGCAGCTGTCCGAAGGTGAATGGCAGTCAACACCGGTCGCCGACCACTTCGTGCAGCAGCAGCCCGCCGAAGGCGCACCAGTCTCCGATGCGCATCGCTCGGAAATCCGCTTCCTCTACGACGAAGAGCATCTCTACATCGGCGCACGGTTCCACGAAGATGAACCCTCGCGCCTCGTCGTCAACGAGCTCAAGCGCGACTTCAATGCCCGTGCCGGCGACCTCTTTGTCGTGGTGCTCGACACGTTCCTCGACAAGCTCAACGCCTACAACTTCCAGACCAATCCCGGCTGCGCCATCCGCGATTCGCAGTCATACGACGATGGCCGCACGATCAATGCGAATTGGGATGGGGCGTGGACCTGCCGGTCGACGATTGACGAGCACGGATGGACCGTCGAAGAGGCCATTCCCTTCAAGCAGCTGCGCTTTCCCCGCAGCGAGCTGCAGGTGTGGGGCCTGCAGGTGTTCCGCCTGATCAGGCACAGCAACGAACAGACCGTGTGGAATCCCGTGCCCCGCCAGTTCAACCAGTTCAAGACGTCATACGCCGGAGTGCTCGAGGGTATCCGCGGCGTGACGCCCGGCCGCAACATCCGGCTGAAGCCGTTTGCCATCGGCGAGGCGCGCCACCTCCAGCAGGTCGACTCGACCCGGTTCGATGGTGGGCTCGATGCCAAGATTGGCATCGGCACCAACCTGGTGCTCGACGCAACGGTGCGCACTGATTTTTCGCAGGTGGAAACCGACGCCCAGCAGATCAACCTCACCCGCTTCAGTCTGTTTTTCCCGGAAAAGCGTGAATTCTTTCTGGAAAATCAGGGCGCCTTCCAAATCGGCCCGCCCGCCTCGAGCAGCAGCAATCTGGTGCCGTTCTTCAGCCGCACCATCGGCCTCAGCGACACCGGCACGCCCATCCCGGTGGTCGGTGGGGGACGACTCACCGGCAAGGTGGGCCGCACCAGCGTCGCGATGCTCAACATGCAGACCGAACAGGAGGTGCGCACGGGTGGCCTCGCCCCGCTGCCCGCAGCGAACGTCACCGTGCTGCGACTCGGTCGCGAATTCTTCCGCAATTCGTCGGCGGGCGTGTTCTACCTCGGCAAGGAACGCGGCGCGGGCTACAACCGGCTATTCGGAGCCGATACGCGCCTCAATCCCACGCGCGAATGGCAGGTCGACGGCATGATCATGCGGTCTGAGAAGAACGGCATCGGCGAGGGCCTCGCCTGGCGCGCCGGTACGCAGGTCGACCGCGGTCTCACGCAGTACACGCTGAGCTACACCTCGCTCGGTGACACATTCCGCGACGAACTGGGGTTTGTGCCGCGGCAGGGCGTCGACATCCTCACGACCAACCTGATGCGTCGCGTGAGGCCGACGCGAATGGCACGGCGCATCCGCGAGATCCGTCCACAGCTGCCGATGTCGCGCTTCACGCGCGGCCGCATCAACCCGGCGACGGGCAGGCCCATCGGCGTGGAGACGGCGCTCATCAGCCCGACCGTGCAGGTCGAAATGGCCGATGCCTCGGTGGCCGAGTTCGCGGCCACCTGGGACGAAGAGCTGCTGGTGGCGGCGTTCCGCCCCCAGGGCATTGCCCCAGGCCAGTCGATTGCCCCGGGCCGCTATCAGTTCATCAACTATGTGGCGTCATACGACGCGCAGGTGGCGCGCCGGTTCGCACCAGGTTTCCAGTTCCGCGGCGGAGAGTTCTACAACGGATCGCGCACGGGGTTCTCGCTGGGCGGCCGTATGCGCCTCAGCGAGAAACTGGCGACCAGCCTCACCTACAGTCGTGATGTCGTCACGCTGCCGGCCACGCGCTTCACCACCGGGCTCGCCGTGGCCCGCATCGATGCGTCGTTCTCGACGCGGATGTTCCTGTCGGCGTTCATTCAGTACAACAGCGTCACGCGGCAGCTGGCGTCAAACATCCGCTATCACTTCATACACCGGCCGTTGAGCGACCTCTTCCTGGTCTACAACGACACGCACTTCATCGACATCAGTCGCCCCACAGCCCAGCAGCTCCCCGCCCGCGCGCTGACCCTCAAGTACACGCATCTGTTCAGCTTCTGAGCGGCGCGCCGACGCTGCTCCAGCTCCCGCGCGTCACGGGGCCCACCCGCTCACCGCATCGGCTCGAGCGCGAGGGTCACCGGCCCGGCGCGCATCTCATCCGACAGCACCACGACCGCCGTCGTCGTCCGCCAGCGCACGCGGCCCTGCACCGAGGCGGTTGCCTGCAGCAGATAATGTCCACCCATCGGCACGACCGCTGGCGCATACGTCACCGCAAACGGGAACGGCGCCGACCCGGCCGGTACGATCAGCACCTGCCGCGCCAGCGACGTCGCCTGGGCGTCGGCACGCGACGCCTCGACGAGCCGCACCTCGACGATGGTCCCGGGTGGCAGGGAGCGACCACCGTTCACGCGGACCGTGCCCTCGAGGCGCGCCGTCTCTGCCGCCCCGACCCAGCGGCAGTTGCGCGCCTGCACGCGCGAGCCGTCTGCGTCCGATAGCGTGAGGGCGCCAGGCTTGCCGCGCCATCGGCGCTGAGCCCCGAGGTAGAGGATGCCGCCTGGCTGCGGCACCTCGCGCAGGTCGAACGACTCTCCCTGAAAATCGATCCGCAGCCCCTCGAGCCGCGGCCGCAGCACCACGCTGCGCGCATCGTCGCACGTCACCACCTGCGGCCCGATCGACGGCACGAAGCTCTGGTGACCGTCGGGCACGCAGTCCTGTCGCAGTGTGTCGCTCTGCCCGGGAATCGACAGCCGCGCGCCGTCGCGCGTCACACGCCACTCGCGGCGCTCATTCACATAGCGAGGCTGCGACGGGCGCGGAGCCACAAGCCGCTCGAGGCGTCCGTCGAGAAAGAGATCGAGGCCCGCACCGGACGCCCACACCGGTATTACCAGATCGCCGCCGCACCGGTAGGTGGTACGCAGCGCGGGGTCGGGGCCAGCGCCTCCCGGTGTCCCCTGGAGCACCAGGGACAGGAGCCCGATGACTGGCAGCGTGACCATGCGGCCATCTTACAATCGCAGGGTGGCCCGCCCGCGGGCCGCGAACCAAGGAGCCCCCATGCCGCGCCGCTACTGGCTGATGAAGTGCGAACCCGACGCCTACACCATCGAACAACTGGAACAAGACGGACAGTCGAGCTGGGAGGGCGTGCGCAACTACCAGGCGCGCAACTTCATGCGCGATGGCATGCAGGTTGGCGATGACGTGCTCTTTTATGCGTCGAATGCCGAGCCCTCAGGGGTGACGGGCCTGGCCACGATCGCTCGCGCCGGCTATCCCGACCATTTTGCATGGAAGAAGGGCCACCGGTACTTCGATGAGGCCAGCACCCCCGAAGCCCCCGTGTGGTACATGGTCGACGTCGCCTTCCGCGAACGTTTTCCCGAATGCGTGCCGCTCGCGACGCTCAAGGCGACCCCCGGTCTCGAGCAGATGATGGTCACCCGCAAGGGCGACCGTCTGTCGGTGCAACCCGTCACCAAGACCGAGTTCGACATCGTCGTCAGGCTCGGACGGAAGAAGGCACGCGCGTAGCTCCAGGGACAGAGGCTGGAAAAGAGACCGGGGTCGAGCGCGCAGGCCCGCCCGGGACCACCGCCGTGGGACACACCGGAGGCGTGCAGGGGCACCGGTGTTCGGGTGGCGACTCAGGACGCCAGACGGGTGGCCCTGCCGGTTGCCGAGTCTCAGCGTTCCAGATCGGCGGGAAAGACGTGACGACCGTCGGGGCCGAGCGGGAGCGGCGTGACAGCGGACACTGCCGACAGCGGCAGGTGTCCGTACAGATGCGGAAAGAGCGCGCCTCCCCGCGACAGTTCCCATCGCAGGGCCTCTCCGAGGGCCTCGGGACGCACGGCCACCAGCAGCAGGTGCGATTGTCCGGCGAAGTGCTTCGCCGCGGTCTCGGCGACCTGCGCGGCCGACGAGAAATGGATGAACCCGTCCTGCACATCAATAGCGGCCCCGGTGAAGGTCCCGGCGGCTTCGGCGGCGTGCCACGCTGCGAGGTCCACAATTTTGTAAATGGGTGCGTGCGTCATTTGGGATGCGCCCCCGGCGCAGCCCCCATCGTAGAATGACGGCCGAAGGAGTGTGCATGTTCAGACACGGTCTTGTGCTGCTGGCCCTTGTGGCCGCCGCCGCCACCGCAACCGCCCAGCCGGCCCCCCCACCCGCCCGTCAGGGTGGTGCGCTGCCCACGATTGAAGACCGCGTCAGCGGCCTCAGAAAAATCGATGGCTACTATCCGCTCTACTCGGACGACCGGGCCGGCACAATGCTGCTCGAGATCGCTCACGGCGAGACGCCGTTCCTCTACTCGACCGGTCTTGCCGCCGGACTCGGGTCGAACGACCTCGGGCTCGACCGCGGCATCGGCGGGCAGGGCCGGCTCGTGCTCTTCCAGCGCCTCGGCGCGCGCATGGTGCTGGTGCAACCCAACCAGACCTTCCGGGCGAGCAGCACCAATCCGCTGGAACGCAAGGCCGTGGAAGACTCGTTTGCCAAGTCGATGCTCTGGGGCTTCACCGTCGTGGCCGAGACCGGGCCCCGGGTGCTGGTCGATGCCACCGATTTTTTCGTGCGTGATGTGTTCGGCGCGGTCGCCGGGCTGCGGCCGGGTAACTACCGCGTCGACCGCACGCGCAGCGGGTTCAATCTGCCCAACGTGAAGGGCTTCCCGAAGAACACCGAAGTCGACGTCATCCTGACCTTTGTCAACGAACAGCCCCCCTCGGGCCGCGGTGGCGCCGGTCCGATGCAGGGGCCCGAGCTGATCCCCGCACCGGCCGTGGCCGGGATGGTCGGCCGCACAAGCGGCATGTTCTCGGGCACCGTGGCCAGCGTCACACCCACCCCGGATTCGGTCACCCTGCGCCAGCACATGTCGTTTGTCGAACTGCCGGACAGCAACTTCACGCCGCGCGTCGACGACCCGCGTGCCGGCTACGGCGGCCTGGCCTTCGCCGACTACAGCGCGAAGGTGAACGAGCCGATGATCGTGCGCTACATCCGCAAGCACCGGCTGCAGAAGAAAGATCCGAAGGCCGCCATCAGTGAGCCGGTGAAGCCCATCGAATACTGGGTCGACCCCGGAGCCCCGCCCGATGTGCAGAAAGCCCTGATCGAGGGCGCGTCGTGGTGGAACCAGGCCTTCGAGGCCGCCGGGTTCCGCAACGCCTTCAAGGTCGCGGTGCTTCCCGAGGGTGCCGACCCGATGGACATCCGCTACAACATGATCAACTGGGTGCACCGCTCCACACGCGGATGGAGCACGGGCGGATCGATCGCCGACCCGCGCACCGGGGAAATCATCAAGGGCACCGTCACGCTCGGCTCGCTGCGCGACCGCCAGGACCACATGATCATCGAGGGGCTGCTGTCGCCCTACAAGTCGGGCAACGAAGTCTCGCAGGTCGCCTACGACACGGCGATGGCGCGCATCCGCCAGCTGTCGGCGCACGAGGTGGGCCATACGCTGGGCCTTGGCCACAACTACTACGACAGCACGAAGGGCCGCATCTCGGTGATGGACTATCCGCATCCGCTGGCCGAGCTCAGGCCAGACGGCACGCTCGACCTGTCGAAGGCCTACACGGCCGAAATCGGCGCGTGGGACAAGGTGGCCATCAACTTCGGCTATCGCGAGTTCGCCCCGGGCACCAATGTCGACGCCGAGCTGACGCGCATCCTCGCTGAGGCGTGGGACCAGGACCTGCGCTACTTCACCAACCAGGACTCCAACATCCACCCGCGCGTCGAACAGTGGTCGAACGGGGTCAATCAGGCCGACGAACTCGACCGTCTCATGAAGATTCGCCGCTCGGCACTCGACCGCCTCGGACCCGAGACCATCCGGAACGGCGCGCCGATGGCCACCATCGAGGAACCGCTGGTGCCCGTCTTCATGTATCACCGCTATACCGTCGAAAGCGCGTCTTCGATGATCGCCGGGCAGGACTACATCTATGCCATGCGCGGAGACGGTCGCACACCGGTCAAGTGGGAGTCGGCCGCCAACCAGCGCAGGGCGCTCGAGTCACTGGCCGCCACGCTCACGCCGTCCGAGCTGACCATTCCGAGGAAGGTGCTCGACAGCATTCCGCCGCGTCCGCCCGGCTTTGCGATGCACCGCGAGCTGTTCCCGCGCACGACCGGCGAAGGCTTCGACCCGATCGCCCCCGGGGCCATCGCGGCCGACGTCACCATCGGCTTTGTGCTCGACTCTGAACGGGCCGCCCGCATGGTGGCGCAGCACGCCGTCGACCCGAGCCTGCCCGGGCTGGACGAGGTGATCGACCGGCTCGTGAAAGCCACCTTCGACGCCACCGCCGCCAATCCCTATGAGGAAGAAATCCGCCGCGCCACACAGCGCGTGATGGTCGACCGGCTCATGGGTCTGGCGGCCGCCAATCAGAATGCGCAGGTGCGGGCCATGGCCTCACTGAAGCTGCAGCGGCTGGCCACGCGTATCGCGCCCGACGCGGGTAAGTCTGACGCCGATGCGGCACAGCACATGCTGCTGGCGGCCGACATCCGTCGCTTCCTCGAGCGCCCCAACGCGCCGACCACCATGCTGCCGGCGGCTCCGGCACCTCCGGGCGCACCGATCGGAGACGAAGGGCCGCAGTGGCTGGCCCGCCCGCCGCGCTAGCGCGACGGACAATCGGCCGGCAGGGGACGCCAGCCTTCCACATCCAGCAC
>JBIIDF010000038.1:0-14384 GCA_044238535.1 Vicinamibacterales bacterium | reverse complement strand
AACCGGACCAACTCCGGTCCCCGAGCTGAGCATCTGGCGAACGCGAGCCGCGAGCCCACCCAGATCACCGTATGCCAATTCCTCCGATTCGTTCGACCCAGAAAGGTCACATTGAACGCGTTCATCACTGGAGTGTCCCTTTACGCCCACGCGGCGCTGCCAGATGTGGGTGGGCGAGGAGGACCAACGATGCGCGCACGCGGCACGGCATCGAGAGGGCTACGGCAGGGCCCCCGCTGCTCCGCAGCGCTTCTCTCCTGGCTGTCCGGGCATTTCCGTGCAGGCGACGGTCATCATGCCGAACGAGACATCGCCTTAGCCGTCCTGCGTACCGCCAACGCTGAGCCCGCCCATCGTCAGCCATCGTTGGAGCGGCGCACTGACGGCGGATCACGGCGGGCTCGGTCGCGGAGCTGGGTCACCAGGGCGGCGATGTTGCGTCTCGTCGGCGGTGCGAGATGCGTTCGCAGGCCAGCCGTGCGCAGTACCACAGCCCACAGCACGAGGGTGTAGAGATTGGCGCTCAGCGCCGTAGCCCAGGCGACACCGCGGACGCCATACACTGAGGCCGCACCGACGTCGAGACCGACGGTGAGCACTCCCATCGCCATCGCAATGACCAGGAGCTGCCCGTGGTTTCCGACCATCACCAGTGTGACCCACGCGGGTCCCATCGCGATTGGCAGAATCTGTCCGATCGCCAGAATCGCAAGGAATCCTCCGCCCTCGCGATAGAATGGGCCAAACGCAAGACCAAGTAGCCATCCACCAGCGGCAACGTAGGCGGCGAGCGCCACAAACGCAGGCGCCGCGGCAGTCAGTGTGGCGACTCGCAAGATCTTCTCCAGCTTGGCCGTATCATCCCGGGCATGGAGCTCCACGATGGTCGGGCTAACGACCGCATTGACGGCAACCATCGGAAGGCCCAACAGGGGCACGAGTCTGGCCGCCGCTCCGTATGACGCGACCTCTTCAGGAGCCCCAAGGCGCCCGATGACCCACAGGTCGGCCTGCAACTGCATGAGCAGGAAGCACGTGATCAGGATCAGCGGCCATGCGGTACGGAGGACGGCGCGGTATGGTGGCGACGCGTACGGCTTCTCACCACACAGCCCGCGCCGCCCGAGAGCTGCGAACCCGAGTATGGCGCTCGCTGCGGATGCTGCAGCCATGATCACGACCGCGTGCTCGATGCGCACTCCCTGAATGTCCAGCACCGCCAGTGTCGCGAAACTCGCCACAGCGACGGTATTCGTCAGCAGCCCGCCAAAGAGGGTGGCAGCAGCGATCGCGTGGTGTCCTCTGAATACTTCCGCGAGCACATGGCTCAGCGCCGCGAGCGCCAGCCACATGCCGACGTACCCCATCATCGGTCGCAGCGACTGAGTTCCGACAAACACATCGGCGAGCATTTGGCCCGGACCTGTCCAGAACAGCACAGCGACCACCGCCACAGCAACGAACGTGAGGCGCACCGCGGCGGTGGCGATTGCCTGGGCGCCGGCAATGTCTTGTCTGGCAATCGCCTCGGCGAGCAGACGGACGACCGCATATCCGAGCCCCATCTGGGCGAATCCGGTCCCAACGGTCACGATGCTGACTGCAAGGAAGTAGAGGCCGACATCCTGAGGGACGAGCAGACGCGTCACCAAGACGTTTAAGAGAAACGCGGCCGTCGCATTCAGCACTCGTCCAGAGGACACCCACGTCGCATGTGACAGCAGCGTGCGGGTCGAGGTTCTGGTGGACGCGTCCGACTCGAGTCGACGGAAACTCATGTGCGGTCAGGGTAGCGCAATCGCATGCCGGCCGCACACGGCCTGACCTGTCGGGTTTCTTCGAACCAATCGTTACTAGAAACTGCCCCCTTCTGCGTTCGGTACTTCTGCCTTGACTTCATCGGAGTGAGCGCGAAACGGCGCACCCGTCGAGCGCCCCGTCCTGGTGACCGTCTCCGTGAACGCTTTGACCTCGTGCGGGGTGTGAGACGCGAGACTCGAGTGCGGTCGGATCTTGTTGTCGTGGCGCTGCCACTGCTCGATGCTCACGGCCGCCTCCGCATGATGGCGAAACCACTGAAGCGACAGATGCTCGTTCCGGAACCTCCCGTGGAATGATGCGTCGACGCCATGGAATCACGGCGTGCCGGGGTCGATGAACTCCGTCCCGATCTACGCGGCCAGTGACCAGCGCAGCACGGCCTGGGCAACACACGCCGGCCCGTGGTCCGACCGTAGAGACCGGGGCGCGCCGTGCAGGCTGACGCGTCGGGTCAGCACTTCGATGGCGCGCCCGGCTCGAACGCCGCCCGCGACATCAATCGCCCAGCACTCGCGGGTGAACTCATCAATGACGGTCAGAGACGTCGGTGGCCGGCCGTCGGTGCAGGTATCGCATACGGAGTCGTAGGCCCGAAATGATGAATCGCCGTCCGAGGCAGGGGCCGCGGGCGGCTCGTCGCCACGCGACGCCGCGGCCGGCGCCGGGGCACCTACAAGCCGGCCTGGCGCCAGAGGCGACAGGCCCGGTCGAGACGGAGCACGTGCTGCTGGGGCGCCACAAAGATCATCATGGTCCGATCGCCGGCGCGCGGATAGGGGCCGGCGCACGTGCGCATCGGTGTCGACCAGGCCAGACTGCGCCACGCACGCCTCGCGCACCGGCTCCCCGAGGCTTGTGCGCCGGCGCTCAGCCAGCCGCGTCAACCGCTGATGAGCCTCAGGCGAAAACAGGATGGGGGTCTTCTTTGACGGCTCCAGCGCTGCCTCCATCGATGGAGCGTACGGGCACGCGCGTGGGAGGGTCACTGCGTATGACGGGGGTGTGCCCTCCGTCGCTCAGAGATGCGCCTGCAGCGGCTCGTGCATCCGGCGCCCGTGCGTCAGCGACATCAGCACCACGTCGGAGGTGACTGGCGCCCGCCGGAATGCATCGACGCCAATCGCATCAGCAATGGCGTTGAGCACCGCACCGTAGCCCGCGCCGACGGGCGGCTCGCCCACGCCCTTGGCCCCCACGGGCGTCTCGGGATCCGGCACGCCCACGGCGACCGCAGGCATCGTGTGCGGCACATCCAGAATGGTCAGGGGACGGTTCTGGTGGAACCGCCGCGCGACCGACAGCCCGTAGTGCGGGTCGTAAAACAGCCGCTGATAGAGCGCATGCGCAATGCCGAGGCAGACGCCTCCGTTCAGCTGCGCCGTGAGGCTGCGCGGGTTGATCACACGACCCACATCCCCCACGCTGAGGAAATCGACGAGGCGCACCACACCGGTCTCCACATCGACCTCAACTTCCGCAAACCCCGCGACAAACGACCAGGTATCGCCGTTTCTCGGATAGGTGTCCTTGGCCACGCCCATCAGACCCTGGCCGGCCAGCAGCGACGCCGCCGTCCGCGTGACGGCATGGATATCGTCTGGCAGCTGATGGCCGTCATAGCGTCCGCCGAGCGCCACGGCGCGGGCAGCCGCCTGGGCGTAGGTCAGCGCACGCTCAGGCCGTCCCTTGCGCGAGACGCGCTGATCGCGCAGTTCGTAATCGTCGGGACTCCCCCCGAGGTCACGCGCCGCAATCTCGTACAGCTTCTGCCGCGCATCCCTCGCCGCCGCGTGATTCGCCCGCGTCATCGCATGCGTGGTCTGCGAGCCGACCGACATGCAGGTCCAGGGCAGCCCCTTCGAGGTGTCGCCCCACACCACCGACACCTGCTCCCACGGCATGGCCAGCACGTCGGCCGCCACACGGGCCAGGTCGATCACGGAATGCGTACCGAGGTTGCCCACGCCCGACTGCACGTAGAGCCGGCCGTCCGGCCTGATGGTCATGAGCCCGTCATACCCTACCGACCCCGACCCGTGTGGGCCCACCGCGACGCCGACGCCGCGCACTTTACTGCCCTGCCGCTGCCCCGCACGCGCCACGCGCGACGACCAGTCGAAGAGTTCGGCACCGCGGTCGAGTGACGCGCGCACGTTCGCACCCGTGACACGCCGCCGCTGCCCGTCGGCACCGACCGGGCCATATTCGGCGCGCCCCTCGGGCGCATTCATCCGCCGCAGGGCCAGTTGATCGATGCCCAGGG
Organism: Vicinamibacterales bacterium; assembly: GCA_044238535.1. Lineage (GTDB taxonomy): Bacteria > Acidobacteriota > Vicinamibacteria > Vicinamibacterales > UBA2999 > VFZN01. The sequence continues at coordinate 10,300 of JBIIDF010000038.1, read as the reverse complement.
CGCGTGCCGCCTTGGTCATCACCGGCTCGATGATACCGTTGGCCTGCATGGGGCCGGGCGACCGCTGCTGCGTGCGCGGCGGCGTGTTGGTCAGCACATTCACCGCGCGCCACCGCATCGCCGCAGGCTGGTAGACCAGCGAGGCCGCCGTACCTGCCGAGCGATGGTCCCCCATCGGTCCATACGGACCGCCGTCTTGTACCAGAAACAAATCGAGCGCCAGCAGGCGGCCATCGCGGGCGAAGCCAGCCTTGGCCCGACCGACCATGCTGGTGCGTGCGCGCCCGAAATAGCTTTCCTCTTCGCGGCTGACACGCATCATCACCGGCGCACCCGCTTTCCGTGACAGCAGTGCGGGAATCGCCATCGTCACCGACCCGGCCCCCTTGCTGCCGAATCCCCCGCCGGTGTACTCGTTGATGAGCACCACCTGTGCCGGGTCCACGCCTACCCAGCGCGCCACGGCGTCGACCGTGCGCACGACGCTCTGCGTCGAGCAGTGCAGGTAGAGCTTGCCGTTCTGCCAGAACGCCATCGCCGATCGCGTCTCGAGCGGATGATGCCCTGTGGACGGGACGACGAAGGTTTCGTCGAGCGCGAGGTGGGCCTGCGCAAAACCAGCGTCGAGATCGCCGTGCATCCATTCCTCGGTGGCACGTCCCATCGGCATCTGTCCGTCGGTCGCGGCCGCGAAATCCTCGGCGGTCCACTTCAGACGTTCGACGGCAGGGCGGACCGGGGCCTGTCCCGGCGCGGGAGGCGAAGGCACCCCCCAGACGTTGCCATCGGTGCGGGCATCGGGCCCATCGGGCCGCAGGCTCTCGATGGGGTCGATCGCAAACGGGAGGGGTTCCAGATCGATGTCGATCAGTTCGATGGCCTCGGCCGCTGTCAGTTCGTCGACCGCCGCCACGGCCAGGATGGGCTCGCCGCCGTAGAGCGGCTCGTTGGTGAGCGCACGCTCGGCCCCGCCGAGGTCGGGCAGGTCATCGGCGGTCAGGATGGCCCGCACACCGGGCAGCGCCAGCGCACGGCGGGTGTCGAGCCGCCGTACGCGCGCGTGCGGCATCGGACTCAGCAGCAGCTTGGCGAAGAGCATGCCTTCGGCGCGAAAATCTTCCGCGTACTTGGCGCGCCCGGTCACCTTGGCCAGGATGTCCGGCGTGATGTAGTCGGAACCGACGAGGGTCTCTGCCATGCCCGCCTCCTGCGCGGCACTCTACCAGAATCTGACGTCGGCGCAGCCGTCCCGACCCGGTATGATGGGCGCGGCTGACCGGACCCGTCATTGCGGCAGGCCGCGCGCCCCGAGGACTCCGCATCGTGATATCCCTCCGCCTTACTGCCACCCTGGCTGCCCTCGTCGTCTCGGCCACCGCGCTGCTCGCGCAGGCACCGGCCCCGACGACCGCGCCTGCGGTCACCGTCGTGCGCGCCGACCGCCTGCTGCTCGGCACTCTCGAGCCGCCCATCCGCGGCGCGGCCGTCGTCGTGCGGGGCGACACCATCGTCGCCGCCGGCCCCGCCTCGGGCATCGCCATCCCCGCCGGCGCCCGCGTCATCGACCTCGGCAACCGCACGCTGATGCCGGGCCTGATGGACATGCACGATCACATCACGGGCGAACCGGGTGACGGAGGCGACAGCGCCGTCCTCAAAGAAACCGCCGGGCACGCTGCCATCTACGGCGTGCTCAACGCAAAGAAGACCCTCGAGGCCGGCTTCACCACTGTGCGAAACGTCGGCGCCCTCGGGTATGCCGACGTGGCCCTCCGTGATGCGATCAACACGGGCCTCGTGCCCGGGCCGCGGATGTACATCGCCACGCGAGGCCTCGGCATCACCGGCGGCCATGCGGACATCAACGGCTGGAGCCCCGAGATTCACCTGCCCGGGGTCGCCCAGATTGTCGACGGTGTGGACGAGGTGCGACGTGCCGTACGCGAACAGATCAAGGCCGGGGCCGACCACATCAAGGTGACAGCCAGCGGCGGCATTCTGTCCGTGGGCGACTCGCCCGATGCGCAGCAGTACAGCTTTGAGGAAATGAAGGCGATTGTCGATGAGGCGGCACGGCTGGGCCGGAAGGTCGCCGCCCACGCGCACTCAGGTCGCGCCATTGCCGAGGCTGCCCGAGCCGGCGTGGCCTCCATCGAGCATGGCAGCCTCATCGACGAGGCGGGCATCGCGGCGATGAAGGCCCACGGTACCGTGATGGTGCCCACCGTCTTCGCCCTCGACTACATCATTCGCGGCGGCGGCGACGCCGGCATTCCGGAATACGCCCGGGAGAAGGCCCGGAACATCCAGAAGCTGCAGCGGGCCAATCTCAAGCGCGCCTTCGAGGCCGGCGTGAAGTTCGCGTACGGCACCGACGCCGGCGTCTTCCCGCACGGCCTCAATGCGGGCGATTTCCCCATCCTGGTCCGCGAGCTGGGCATTCCGCCCCTCGAGGCGATCCGCCAGGCGACGTCGGCGTCGGCCGAGCTCATCGGCATTCAGGACAAGGTTGGCACCGTCTCGGCCGGCAAGTGGGCCGACCTCGTCGCCGTCGACGGCAACCCCCTCGACGACATCGAACGCATGCTGAACGTCACGTTCGTCATGAAGGCCGGGGTCGTCTACAAGGCACCCGCCGCCACTCCCGCGGCGAGATAGCGCCCGCGCGGTGCCGTCCGGGCACCGGCCGACCGATCAGAGCGTGGGCTCGCGCCAGGGGCCCACGCGGTCGAGCCTTGCATCAACGCCGAGTTCCTGTCCCAGGGCCTCGAGATCGGCCAGGACCTCGTCATCGAGCGGCACGCCGACCGCAGACTTCGTCGCCACGCGGCGGGCCTCGAGTTCGCCGGGAATCAGAATGTCGGTGACGCCCGGGCGCGGGGCCCGCGTCTTCACCATGCGGGCGAAATCATCCATCCGCCGCCGGAATTCGTCGAGGGGCATGAACCACGCGATGTCGATGGCCATCAGCGTGTGGCTCACATCAAGGCGCCCCTGGTCGGCATACGGCATGAGGCCGTAGCCGCCGCCACCGATGACACCGGTCAGCACATCGGTCATGAACGCCAGTCCCGACCCCTTGTAGGCCCCGATGCCCAGCAGGGCTCCGGTCATGGCGGCCTGGGGATCATCGGTCTCGTGCCCCTCGGGTGTCAGGGCCCAGTCGCGCGGCATCGGCTGCCCCTCCCGCGCGCGCCACTGCATCATGCCCTTTCCAGCGGTGGTGAGGGCGATGTCGAGCACGGCCGGAAACCCAAGCCCGGTCGGCGCCGCCAGTCCCCAGGGGTTGGTGCCGACCGCCCCTTCACGGGCACCCCAGGGTGCCATTTCAGGACCGGCATTCGTAAATGCCAGTCCGATGCACCCGGCCTCAGCGGCCTGGCAGGCGTGCACCGCGCTCGACCCGAAGTGCGTGGAGTGGCGCACGATTGCCGTGCCCACGCCGCACACGCGGGCCTTGTCGATGGCGAGGCGCATCGCCTTCGCTGCCGCCACGGTGCCGAGCCCGTTGTGGGCATCGAGCAGCGCCAGCGCCGGACTTTCCCTCACGGTCTCCAGGGGCGCCGAGGGGTCGGTCAGTCCCTGGGCAATGCGGTGCTGATAGCGGCGCAGCCGCTTCACGCCCTGTCCGTGGCCCGGATGAAAGCGTAATTCGGAGAAGACGAGTGCCCCACCGAAGATGGCGGCATCTTCGGCCGAGAGGCCCAGGGCCTGCAGCGTCGCCACCGTGAACTGTTCGAGGCTGGTGCGCGTCACCGCCGTCATCGGAATCATCGCCATGGCTCCCTCACTGCCGAGGCACGGAGACGGCCGCCGGTGCGGCCGCTGGCGCAGCGGCGACCGTCAATATACAGTAGGGAGGTTTCTTACATTTCCGGTAACCCTGCATGGCCCACGCCCTTAGACCAGCCCGACGCGCAACCGTGCGCGATGCCCGCATCAACGCCCGTCTGCTCGACATGGCGGACGGCCTCACGGATGTCATCCGCATGGGCCGTGGCGATCCCGACTTCGACACACCCGCGCACATCATCGCTGCCGGACAGGCGGCGCTGGCCAATGGCGCGACCCACTACACGCATACGCAGGGGATGCTGCCCCTGCGGCAGGCGATCGTGCGCGACATCGAGGCGCACGGTGGGGCGTCGTACACGCCAGACCAGATTGTCGTCACACCGGGGGCCCAGCAGGCGCTGTTCACGACGGCCCTCGGCCTGCTGAATCCCGGCGAGCAGATGATCGCCGCCTGCCCCGGCTACCATCCGTATCATCAGGCGGCCGAACTCGCCGACGCGCAGGTCATCGACGTGCGGACGACGCTCGCCACCAACTTCAGCGCGACGGCCGAGATGATCGAGGCACAGCTCACGCCCGCCACCCGCATCATCGTCCTGGTGAACCCCTCGAATCCGACAGGGACGGTCACCCCACCCGACGAGGTCGAGCGCATTGCCGATGTCGCCCGCAGGCACGACCTGCTGGTGATTTCCGACGAAATCTATTCGAGACTCGTGGTTGACGGTGTGCGCGTGCAGCCCGTGGCGTCGCTGCCGGAGATGCAGGACCGCACTATCACGATCTCGGGCTTCTCGAAGACCTACGCCATGACCGGCTGGCGCATTGGCTACCTGGCCGCGCCGGCCGCCCTCGTGCCGGCGCTGGCCGCGATCAACAACGGGCTGGCCATCAGCACGTCGGCCGTCGCGCAGCATGCGGCTCTGGCTGCACTGCAGGGCCCCCAGGACTGCGTCGATGAGATGCGGAAGACCTACGACGAACGTCGCCGCGCGCTCTGCGCCGGCCTCGAGGGCATGGGGATCCCTTACGCGAAACCCCAGGGCGCATTCTTCGTGTATGCCAACGTCGCGGCACTCGGCCTCGGCGCCACCGCGTTCTGCGAGCGCCTGCTGCGTGACGGGCGCGTGCTGGCCTTCCCCGGCGGCGTCTACGGCGACTACACCGACGACTTCATCCGGCTGTCACTGACGGTGCCGACCGCCCGGATCGAGGAAGCCTGCCGGCGGATGGCCCAGGTGGCACAGGCCGTTGCCGCCGGCACCCCGTCCGCCACGGAGACATCGCGATGACCTCGGCCAACCCCAACATCCGCAGCATCAAGCACATGGCCTTCGCCGTCCGCGATGCGGCCCGGGCGCTCGAGGCCTACGCCCGCTTCCTGCACGTGCCGGCGACCACCGAACTGAAGATCTACCCCAAGTCGCAGAACCGCGTGGCGCTGTTCACCCTGGGCGGCATCGAATACCAGCTGTGCGAGTCGCTGCAGCCTGAGGGCCGATTCGCCTCGTGGATTGCGGCGCGCGGCCACGAGGGCCTCCATCACATCTGTTACGAGGTCGACGATATCGACGCGGCCCTCGCACACGCCGTCTCGCAGGGAGCGACGCTGCGCATCTGCCAGGCCTGCCAGAAGTACGGCTCGCATCCGCACCCCGAGGGCTGGGTCGCGTTCCTCGATAACGATGCCGGCGGCATCGAAATCGAATTCATGCAGGTCTACACGCCCGCGCAGCTCGACGAGTACCGGGCCTATCAGGGGATTTGAGCCATGTCTGCACACACGTCCATCACCGTCGGTACGGCCACGGCCGCCCCGGGCACCGTCGTCCGGGGCACGATTCCCGTGACGACACTCGCCGGAGATACGCCGCTGGGCATTCCGGTGGTCGTGATCAACGGCGCGCAGCCGGGCCCGTGCTTCTGGGTCGATGGCGCCATCCACGGCGATGAGCCCGAAGGGCCACTCGCCTGCCAGCTGGCGATGCGCGAGGTCGATCCGTCGCAGCTGTCGGGCACGCTGGTGCTCTGCCCGGTGCTGAACGTGCCGGCATTCGAGGCGGCGCAGCGCGGCAATCCGCTCGACACCTTCAGCTACGACATGAACCGCATCTATCCCGGCCGCGCCAACGGCTATCTCACCGAACGCGTGGCGGCTGCGCACGCCGCAGCGATGGGCGCGGTGGCCGACTTCGAAATCTCCATCCATTCGGGTGGGGCGCATTCGTTCCTCGACAAGGCGATTTTTGTCGACGAGCGTCCTGAGTCGGTGGAACTGGCGACGGCCATGGGACCGGGCTGGGGCTGCATCATGTCGTCGATCAGCCCCAAGGGCAGCCCGATGGCCTACCTCAAGGACATCGGCAAAGTTGGCATCACCGTCGAACTCGGGGGCCGTTCGGCAACCTCGCCCTCCGCCTTCGCGGCGGTGGGTCGGGCGCTGGCTGACTCGATCCTCAACATCCTCAGACACTACCGGATGTATCCGGGCGCGGCCGCCTATCCGTCGCCTCGCTATCGCGGCCAGCAGGAGGCGCTGCTCGCACCGGCGTCGGGGCTGTTCCTCCCCCGCCCCGACATCCAGATGCTGACGCCAATGCCGAAGGGTACCGCCATTGCGCGCATCACCAACATCTTCGGCGACACGATGGCGGAACTGTCGGCCCCGGCCGACGGGATGATTTTCGGGCTACGTGCGTTGCCCAACGTGACGACCGGCGAATGGTGCTGCTTCTTCTGCAAGATTGAAGGCACACGCGAATGACGCAGGACGGCGTGCGTGATCTGGTGGGCTACGGGCCGGACGCCCCCGCCGTCACGTGGCCCGGCGGGGCCCGCCTCGCCGTCAACCTGGTCATCAACTATGAGGAAGGCGCCGAATACGCCTTCGAGCACGGCGACGGCCGAACAGACCTCGGCCTGCTCGACATCGCTCAGGCACGTCTACCTGCCGGAGTCCGCGACCTGGCGGCCGAGAGCCTCTTCGAGTACGGCAGCCGTGTCGGCATCTGGCGCCTGTTCCGGCTGTGCGAATCGCGCGGCGTGCCGGTCACGGTGTTTGCGGCCGCGCTCGCCCTCGAACGGAATCCAGCCGTGGCCGCGGCCATCGCGCGGAACGGCTGGGATGTCGCCGCGCATGGCTGGCGCTGGATCGCCCACACCGACCTCGACGAGGCCACGGAACGCGAGCACATCGCCCGCGCCTACACCAGCATTCACCGCCTGACCGGGCACGCCCCCGAGGGCTGGTATTGCCGCTATGCGCCCTCGGCGAACACGCGTCGCCTGGTGGTGGAACACGGCGGCTTCACCTACGACAGCGACGCCTACAACGATGAGTTGCCCTACTGGGTGCGCGTCGGCGAGCAGGCACACCTCGTGGTGCCGTATTCGCTGACCACCAACGATGCCAAGCTCGTCGGCGGGCCGCTGGTCACCGGACGCGCCTTCGGGGACATGCTCATCGACACGGCCGACGAACTGCTCGGTGAACACCGCACGCGCTTGATGTCGGTCGGCCTGCATGCCCGTATTGCCGGACATCCGGGCCGCCTCGTCGGGCTGCGTCGCTTTCTCGATCACATTCAGGGGCATCCCGATATCTGGCTCTGCCGGCGTCGCGATCTGGCCCTGCACTGGCGCACGCACGTGCCGCCACCGGCGCCGTGATGCCCGCCATCACGGCCCGTCCTGTCGAGCCGGAGGCATTCGCGCCCTTCGGCACGCTGATTCATCCGCCGGCCCGACAGGGCGAGCGCCAGATGTTCAGCGACTGGGCCGTGCCGGTCGAGGGGCTGCGTCCGCAATTGCACGTCAACCGCGTGGCCCCGAGCCGGTTGCCGCTGGCGGTGTCGCAGGTGGAACGTCATCCGCACGCCGCCCAGATTTTCCTGCCGCTCGACGCGGGCCCCTATCTGGTTGTCGTGATGCCGTCCCTCGCGGGCGGCGCGCCCGACGTCGCCAGCGCGAGCGCCTGGCTGGTGCCACCCACGGTGGGCATGGCCTACCGCCCGGGCGTGTGGCACACCGGCATCGTCGCCCTCGACCGGGAATCGTGTTTCTCGGTGCTGATGTGGCGCGGCGCTGCCAATGACGATGAGCTGACGGCCGTGACGCCGTTCACGGTGGCCGTGTAACCCACGGGGCACGGCCACGACCAAGGAGACACGCATGAAGGTTGGAATCATCGGTGCCGGATTTGCCCGTGCGGCGTACCTGCCGGCGCTGCGCCATGTCCCCGGCGCCACAGTCGTGGCCGTGGCGTCGGCCCGGCTCGACCGAGCGCGCACGGTGGCCGATGAGTTCGGCGTACCGCACGCCTACGACGACTGGCAGGCGATGCTGCGGGCACACACGTTCGATCTCGTGTGCATCGCCACGCCCACGGTTCTGCACGCCCCACAGACACTCGCCGCGCTGGCATCCGGCGCGCACGTGCTCTGCGAGAAGCCGGCGGCGATGAATGCCGCAGAGGCGCGGACCATGCTTGAAGCCGCCGAGGTGGCCGGGCGGCTGCATGTGGTCGACCATGAGCTGCGCTTCAATCCCAACCGCATGCGCATCGCCTCGCTCATTGCCGACGGCACGCTGGGCGACATCAGACACGTGGTCATCACCAACATCGGCGCGGCCTGGAACGACCCCGGCAGTCGCGCACGCAACGACTGGTGGAGCCTGGCCTCCGAGGGCGGCGGCCGCCTCGGCGCCAACGGCAGTCACCAGGTCGATTTACTCCGGTGGTGGCTGGGCGAGGTGTCGTGGGTCACGGGCGCGGCACCGGTCATGGTGCCGCAGCGGCGTGACCCGGCGAGCGGCGATGCATGGACGGCAACGGCCGACGACGTGGCGTACTTCACGGCGGAGATGGCCTCCGGGGCCGTCGCCCAGGTGTTCATCTCGGCGGTGGCCGCGCGCACGATGTCGAACGTCACACAGGTGTTCGGCTCACGCGGCACGCTGCTGCTCGACAACCAGGACGAGCGGTTGTGGCTGGCGCGAGGCAGCAGTGCGTTCGAGGACATCTCGGTGGCCGATCCGAATGCGGGTCTGCCCGGCGTCGGCGCCGGCATCTGGAACGTGTCGGTGGTGGGACTGCTGCAGGCGATGGGCGCGGCCATCCAGCAGGGGCATCCGCTGACCCAGGCAGCGACGTTTGCCGACGGCCTCGCCACGCAGTGTGTCCTCGATGCGGTGCGGCTGTCGGGCACCGAGCGCCGTTGGGTGCGGCCCGCCGACATCGCGGCACGCTGACGACGCCCCACACCAGCCGGACACGCCTCGGTGTGCCGCATGCGACCCGCCCGACACGCGCCATCGACGCGGTGAGCACAGACGAGGGTCTCGACGCCTCAGGGCGCGCCGCGTTCCTCAGTCTCGGCCAGGGCCAGCAACTCGTCGTCTGTCAGGCCACGGCCTGACGCCGCGAGCCCCTGGCAGACACGCCAGGCGTCGAAGCGGCATCCGGTCGGCGAGCCCTGCGCCTGCGCGAGACGCACGAACGCCGGCCCCAGTGCTTCGGGATCATGCAGGGCGGCACGCCGGGGCTCGGGCCACGCGTCATACTCGGCGGCCGTCACTCCGGTCGGCTTGATCCGGGCCCCCGGTGTGACGGTGTTGAACGACACGCGGGACCCGCGATATTCGAGGGCCGCGGCACGGGTCAGGCCTTCGACGCCGAACTTCGCGGCACAGTAGGCCGTCTCATCCGCGAATCCATGCACCCCGGCTCTCGACGAGACGTTGATGACAGCGCCCCCGTGCGTCGCAAGCCTGGCCGCAACGGCGCGCATCAGCAGGAACGTGGCCGACAGGTTCACCGCCAGGACCCGGTCCCACACGGCATCGTCGGTCATGGGCATCGGCGTGATGGGCAGCACGGCGGCGTTATTCACCAGAATGTCGGCTGCGTCCGCGCCCGCGGCCATCCACTGTCCGAGCGCATGCACCGACGGACGGTCTGCCAGATCGACGCACCGCGCCTGCACCAGGAGTCCGTCTGCGGCCAGTCGGCTGGCGGTGGCCTCGAGTTCATCGGCCACTTCGGCCACGAGGGTCACCCGTGCCCCGGCCCGGGCCAGTGCCGCAGCTGCACCGAGGCCGAGGCCTCTCGAGGCCCCGGTCACCACGGCATGCCGTCCCTTCAGCGAGGACATCGCCTCAGTTCAGCAGCGCGCGCGTCACATACGCACACGCAAAGCCGATGTAATTGCCCATCGCATAGCCGAAGATGCCCACGATGATGCCCGGCGTCACGAGCGAGGGCCACTTCATTGACATCGACAGAGCCAGCGCCGACCCGGGGCCGCCCACGGCGGCCTGGCTGGCGATGGTAATCGTCGCCAGGTCGCGCCGCAGCAACCAGCCGCCGGTGTAGACGATGAGTGCGTGCACCGCGATGATCGTCAGCATGTAGGCAAACAGCATCAGGCCGGATGTCGCCAGCTCACTGATCACGGCGGAGGTGCCGATGACCACGAAGAACAGGTGCAGCGCGAAATACGACAGG
>JBIIDF010000276.1:0-4123 GCA_044238535.1 Vicinamibacterales bacterium | reverse complement strand
CGGGCGACGGCGTTGTTCTCGAGCGGCACCGACCCGTGGCCGGCCGGTCCGCGCGCAGTCACCGAGAGGGCGCGGGGAATCTTCTCGAGCGTCTGTACCGAGGCGAACTTGACCTGCCCGCCGGTGCGCGTGACGCTGCCACCCTCGGCCAGGCAGTACTCGGCGTCGATGGCGCCGTAGTGCCGCTCGACCATGAAGTTGATACCGACGCGTGTGGTGCCTTCCTCGCCGGCCTCGGCCAGGAAAATGACGTCGCGCGCCAGCGGGACGTTCCGCCGTTTGAGCATCACCATCGTCATGAGCGAGGCCACGACGTTGTCCTTGTCGTCGACCGTGCCGCGTCCGTAGATGTAGCCACCATTCCGCTCGGCGCTGAAGGGCGGATATGACCACTTCTTCGCATCGACGTTCACCGTGTCGGTGTGGGCCATCAGCAGCAGTGGCTTCTTCGCGCCTGTGCCCCTGAGTCGGGCCACCACGTTGGTGCGGCCGGGCTCGAGCTCGAAGGTCTGCACGTCGATGCCCTCCTTCCGCAGCACGCTGACCAGATAGTCGGCTACCGGTTTCTCACCGCCAGGCGGGTCGGTGGTGTCCATACGCACGATGGCCTGGAAGTGCGCCAGCGTTTCGGCGTCGAGCGTGGTCCAGTCCGGGGCCGCGGGTGTCTGTGACGCCTGCAGCGTGGCGGACGTCAGCACGAGAGCGAGCACAAGAGAACGCATAGACCGGATGTTAGCAGAGGGCTGCAGACCGGCGGTGTAGAGTGAGCAGCATGCCGAGCAGTCGTGGACGGGTCTTGAGCGTCGTTGCTGTGATGGGGGGGCTCGCCCTGGTGGCGGTGGGCCTCGGAGCGGTGGGTCGGACAGGCGAGGGTGTGCAGCCTCGGCAGGCACGAGGGCGCGGGGGGTGGGCCGTCGAGGAGTCGACTATTGCCGCGATGCACGCCGAACTGCGGGCGGGGCGGCTGACGTGCGAGGCGCTGGTGCAGCACTACCTGCGCCGCATTGAGGCGTATGACAAGCGGGGACCGGCCATCAATGCGCTGATTCTGGTCAATCCCCGGGCGGCCGATGAGGCGCGCGCACTCGATGCGCGGCGCCGCGCCGGCGAGCCGATGGGCGCGCTGCACTGCGTGCCGTTGATCGTGAAGGACAACTTCGAGACGCGCGACTTGCCCTCGACCAACGGGTCCCTGGCGCTGGCGGGCTTCGTCTCGGCGAAGGATGCCTTCCAGGTGGCCCGCGTGAGGGCGGCCGGAGCGCTGGTGCTGGCCAAGTCGAATCTCGCTGAATGGGCCTTCACGCCCTACGAAACCGTCAGTTCCATCCTGCCGGGCTACACGAAGAATCCCTATGCGCTCGACCGGGTGACGGCCGGCTCGAGCGGGGGCACGGCCGCCGCGGTCGCGGCTAATCTGGGTCTGATTGGCCTGGGCAGCGACACCGGGAACTCGATTCGCGGACCGGCGTCGCATCAGGCGCTGGTCGGCATGCGCTCGACGATGGGATTGACGAGTCGGGCGGGCGTGATGCCCCTGAATCTGTGGGCGGACATCGCGGGTCCCATGGGCCGTACGGTCGAGGATGTGGCGCGGGTGTTCCAGGTGGTGGCCGGGGCCGATTCCGACGACCCGGCGACCGAGGCCGCGCGCGGGCGACCTGTGCCCGATTACGTGGCGGGCCTGCGGGCGGACGGGCTCAGGGGGATGCGGATCGGTGTACTGCGGCAGGCGTATGAACGGCCCGACATGGATGCCGAGGTGGTCGCGGTGTTCCGGCAGGCCCTGGCGGACCTTGAGCGTGCGGGCGCGGTGGTCGTCGACCCGGCGACGGTGGAAGGCCTCTCGGCCATCAGGCGTCCGCAGGGGATGGAACCCTGTGGCGGCTTCAAGTACGACATCAACCGCTATCTGGCGAGCCACGGAGACCGGGTGCCGGTGAAAAACCTCAGCGAGATTGTGGCCTCGGGTCGCTTTCATCCCTCGGTCCGGCGGCAGCTCGAACAGACCGAGCAGGGCCCGGCGCACGGGCCCGACACGCCGGAGTGCGAGGCCGACCGCGCCTATCGCGCGCAGATGCGCGATGCCGTGCTCGAGATGATGACGCGGCTCACGTTGGACGCCCTGGTTTATCCGACGTGGAGCAATCCGCCGCGGCTCATCGGCGACCTGAACACGCCTCACGGCGATAACAGCCAGCTGTTCTCGCCGACCACGGGCTTTCCGGCGCTGCAGGTGCCGATGGGCTACACGCGCGCGGGACAGTTGCCGGCGGGCATCACGTTCTTCGGTCGCCCGTGGGACGAGGCGACGCTCTTCCGGCTGGGCTTCGCCTACGAGCAGGCGACCCGGCATCGGCGACCACCGGCGTCGGCGCCACCGCTGCGGTGAACGTGCCGTGGCGTGCGGTGGCCGACGGCGTGTCTGAGGGGCGCACGTCGCCAGGGGCTCCCGACCGGCTCGGACGCGCGGCTCGCACGCGGAGGGCTTCTCGCGGAGTCGCGGTCTGCACATCGTCGCCGATGCCACGCAGCACGCGCGCGGAGGGAATCTGAAGCGCCAGGGTCGAGACCCAGGTGTGGCGAGCGAGTCAGGGTCGGGCGCCGCTCGGGCGCTCAGGACCGCCGAGCGACCGCGTAGAACACGTCGAGGGTGAGTGTGGACACCTCGGCGGCGGCGAGCCGGCGGGTGACCGCGTCCTGCACCCGCTGCCGCGCGGCGGGTGACAAGGCCTCGAGCGTGCGACGGTTGCTCGTGCCGAGAATCACCGGCCAGAACGCCTCTGGCGACTCGAGGGGCATGTCCCACCGGTCGGGGGTCACGGTCGGCTCTGGGAGACCGGCGTCATGGAACACCCTGCGGAGCTTCTCGGGGGAGTCGAGGCGGGCGGCGTGACCGGCGGTGGCGATGTCTGGCTGCTCGCCCCGGGCCGCTTCCCAGAACCAGTCTTCTCCGGGCGCGAGGACCTGGTCGCCCCAGGTGGTGATGGCTAGGACACCACCGGGGGCGAGCCACTGCCAGGCCCGGCGCAGCAGGGCCGGCATGTCGTCGACGAAAAACAGCCCGAAGACGGAGATGACGGCATCGACACTGCCTGGGGCCCTGTCGGTGCTGGTGACATCGGCGCACTCGAAGGTGACCTGGGACAACCCGGCCTGCGCTGCCTTGGCGCGGGCGACGGCAGTGAGGCCTGGGCTGATGTCGACGCCGGTGACCTGGCCAGTGGGGCCGACGACGCTGGCGGCTGGCAGGGCCGACGCTCCGGCCCCGCAGCACAGGTCGACGACGCGGTGGCCAGGCGCGAGGCCGAGCGCGGCGACGGTGCGCTCGCCGAAGGTGTGCCAGAAGGGGAGCTGGTCGAAGTGGTCGGCGGCCAGGTCGTAGGTGCGGGCGATCGTGAGAATGTCCGAGGCCATGGGGCTGGATGGCAACGGTAGCGGGAACGGGTAATTCCGTGAAGTAGCAATAAATGCCTATACTTAATTACTGACTTGTTTGTATTGCCCCGGCGTCACTCTACGGTTACAAATTCAGACACGTGTTGCTGTGTAGTTCGGGACCATTCGGTCCATTCGCTTGGCCTTTGTACGTTTTGAGTTCTGGTCGCGCGACCGGCAATGTGAGGAGGACGACATGAAGTTCCCCAAGGTGGGGCTTGTTCTACTGATGTGGAGTGCGCTGGCCATCAGCGCGTGGGCACAGGGCGGCGGCGCCAGCGCCACCGGCACCATTCAGGGCCGCGTGACTGACGCGCAGGGAGCAGTGCTTCCCGGCGTGACCGTGACGGCAACCAGTCCGGCGATGCTGGGTCAGCAGACCACAGTGACGTCCGAGACGGGCAACTACCGCTTCCCCGCGGTGCCTCCGGGCGTCTACTCGGTGTCGTATGAACTGGCCGGCTTCAATACGCTCAAGCGTGAAGGCGTGCAGATCTCGCTGGGCTTCACGGGCAACCTCAACGTCGAGCTGACGCTCGCCACACTGCAGGAAACCGTGACGGTGACCGGCGCTTCGCCCGTGATTGACACGTCGGCGACGCGCGTGCAGCAGAACTTCAAGGTCGAAGAGCTGCGGTCGATTCCGAACGGACGCGACATGTGGGCGCTGCTGGCGGTGACCCCGTCG
>JBIIDF010000274.1:0-4133 GCA_044238535.1 Vicinamibacterales bacterium | reverse complement strand
CGCGGCCTTGCTCGCCGAGTAGGGACTGTTCGGCTCGTAGCGGTGCTCTTCCGTGAACGCAGGCGCGCCCGGCGGCAGCGACCCGTAGACCTCATCGGTCGACACGTGCACGAAGCGGAAGCGCGTCCGTGCCTCGCCCTCGAGGCCCTGCCAGTAGGCCCGGGCTACCTCGAGCAGCTGGTAGGTGCCGAGGATGTTGGTCTGAATGAAGGCCTCGGCGCCATGAATCGACCGGTCGACATGTGACTCGGCGGCAAAGTGCACAATCGCACGGGGCTGATGCTCGGTGAGCAACCCCCGCACGAGGGTGGCATCGCGGATGTCACCCTGCACCAACCGGTGCCGCTCGGCCCCGGTCATCTCGGAAAAATTCTCAGGATTGCCCGCGTAGGTCAGCGCGTCGAGCGAGACGACAGGTTCGTCGCTCGTGGCGCACCAGTCGCGAACAAAGTTGGCTCCGATGAACCCGGCCCCGCCGGTGACAAGAATGGACACGGTTAGATTCTCTCCCGAATGGTGACCACTGGTGCCGGCACGAAATCGAACGCCTTTTCAGCGCGTTTGACCGCCACCCAGTCACCCGTCATCTGGGCCCACAGTACCTCCGGGTCGACCGTGCGCGTCGCCTGCACCTCGGCGCGGCGGGCGCGCAGCGCTCGCCAGCGCTGCAGCACCGTCCGCTTCCCTCGCCACCACGCTCCCAGCCGCCGCTGACGCGCGTACGCCATGGCCGCGGCCGCCGTGTAAGCCAGGTGCGACAGCATCGACCGCCACAGCAGCGGCGCCGGTGTGTTCACCAGCCACACGGCCTCGAGGTTGCGCTGACCGCACTCCACCGACAGGGTGCTGACGCGCCCCAGCGACGCACTGCCGCCGTGGCGCACGATGGCGTCGGCCGCATACCAGATACGCCCGCCCATCAACCGCGCACGGTACGACAGGTCGACATCCTCGTAGACCATGAAGAACGAGGCATCAAAGCCGCCCAGCCGTTCCCACCACGCGCGACGAATGAGAAACGCGGCACCGCAGGCCCCGAACACCTCCTGCGAGTCTGTCGCGCGGTCAGACGACTGGCCATGCAGACGCTTGAAGGCGCCGCCACAGCGCAGATAGCCGTCGCCCGCCGAATCAATCACGTCAGGACGGTCCCAGTAGACGATCCGCGACGTGATGAGCGCCCGGGACGTATCGGCGTCGGCGGCCGCCACGAGGCGCCCGAGCCAGTCCGCGGCGACCTCCGTGTCGTTGTTCAGGAAGACCAGGGCATCGGTAGTGGCGCCAGTCGCTCCTCGGTTGTTGCCTTCGGCAAATCCGAGGTTGTGGTCGAGCGCCAGCACCTGCACCCAGGGATGGTGCGCCCGCACCCAGGCGACGCTGTCATCACTCGACGCGTTGTCCACCAGCACCACTTCGTCTGGCTGACGCCGCTGGGCCCGCAACGCCGGCAGGCACCGCTCGAGCCACGCGCGCCCGTTCCAGTTCAGCACGATGACCCGAACGGTCACGATGGCCCCTGATGACGGCCATGGGCCCCGCGTGCGGCGGCCTCGCGCCAGACGTCGGCCGTCATGCGCGCCGTGCGTGCCCACGTGAAGCGTGCCGCCTGTGCCACGCCGGCCTCTGACAGCTGCGCGGCCTCGGCGCGGTCGCACAGCACGCGGCGCAGGGCAGCGAACCAGCCCTCCGCATCGAGCGGGTCTACGAGGCGAGCCGCATCTGCAGTGACTTCGGGAATCGATGACGCGCGACTGGCCACGACAGGCGTGCCGCAAGCCATGGCTTCCAGCAGGGGCAGCCCGAAGCCTTCATACCGCGACGGATATGCCATCACCGCCGCCTGCCGATACCACTGCCGCAGGCCCTCGTCATCAATCTGCGACACGTGAAGCAGGGCCTCTGCCAGGCCATCCCGCCCGGCCTCGGCCAGCAGCGCGTCGCGACTGCCCCGGTCGGTACCCACCAGGACCAGCCGAAGCGCACCGAGTGCGGGAACGTCGCGACGAAGCCGCCGCACGGTCGCCCACAGCATCTGCAGGTTCCGGCGGGGATGCAGGTCGCCGACATGCAACACCACCGGCTCGCGCGGCACCGTGTCTGATGGCGAAAACAACGACGAGACGCCCAGCGGCACCACGTGAATGCGCGACGGATCGATGCCGTATGCGGCCGTAATCTCCTGCTGCGAAAACACGGAATCGGTAATGACCAGATCGGCCCGCTGGGCCGAGTGGCGATAGAACGCCCGCCGGAGCGGGTCGGACTGGTGCGGATACCACTCGGGATGCCGCTCGTACGACACATCGTGCAGCGTCACCACCAGCGGCCGTGCCCCCCAGAAGGGAGCCGTATACGCCGGTGCATGAAAGACCTCGGCCCCTGCGCGCGCGACGCCGCGAGGCAACGCCCAGGCGCACCATCCGGGGTTGGTGGGGAGCGACCAGGCCACCCGCTGATGCCGCACCCCCAGCGCACGGGCCCGCGCGGGGTCGCCACCGACCGCGATGCCGTGCACATCTGGGACAGACACCTGCATGGCCCGCCACAGTTCCCCGACATACCGGCGGATGCCGCCGGCTGGGGAGCTCAGCGCGCGCCCATCAAAGGCGATGTCCATCGCGCTACGGATTGTAGATGAGACGGACGCATGGGGTACACTTTGACCGTTGCCCTCCGGGCCACACTCCTGCCGATGACGCCTGCCGTCACACCTGCGCCGTCGCGCGCCTGTTTTCCCGATGCACTGGTCGCTGCAGCCGCACTCGCACTCGCGTGGTGGCTGCAGATGCCGCACGACCCCGTCGCCCTGTCGCCCCTCGCCTGGCCGCCTGCCCTGCTGGCGACCCCGCTGGTGTTCGCCCTGTCAGTCCTGGGCGTCAGACTGGTCGATACACGCGGCGCGCTGACGCGTCCGGTCGTGGTCGGCGGTCTGCTCTCTCTGGTCCTGAGCGCACTGATGACGGGTCCGGTCGCCGGCATGCCAGTGCCATGGGTACTGCTGGGCAGCGCCACGTGGCTCGCCGTGCTGCTGGCGCTGGCCTGGCGGGGGAGCCGCATCTGGCACGACGCCGTGCACGCCGCACGCCGCGGCACACTCGTCGCCCCGAGGCATCACACGCCGGTACTCGCCACACTCCGCCGGCAGCAGACGCTGCTGCGGTTGCTGGTGGCCCGCGACCTGACACTGAAGTATCGCGGGTCGGCACTGGGGATGATCTGGTCGCTCGCCAATCCCCTGATCATGACCATCACCTACGGGCTGGTCTTCACGTATGTCTATCCCTCGCGCGTCGAGGGCTTCGTCTATCTGCTGCTGCTCGGCATCCTGGCCTGGTCATTCTTTGCCGTCACCACACGCATGGCCACCTCCGCCATCGTCGACTCGGGCAGCCTGGTGAAGAACGTGTATTTTCCGAGGCTCGTGCTGCCCACCGCCACGGTGCTGTTCAACCTGAGTCAGTATGTGGTGGCGCTGATCGTGCTCGTGCCCATCCTGTCGGTGGCCACCGGCCATCTGCCGACGCTGCGGATGCTGCTGCTGCCCGTGCCGTTGGCCCTGCTTGTGATCTTCACATGGGGACTCTCGCTCATCCTCGCTGCGACGACGGCACGGCTGCGCGATGTGCAGCACCTGCTCGACGTGGCGCTGCAGGTGCTGTTCTGGGCGACGCCGGTCGTCTACACCCTTGACATTTTTCCTCCGGGCCCGTGGGCGACGCTGGCCCTGTATAGCCCGCTGGCGCCGTTCATCACGGCATTACGGTCAATCGCATTCGCCGGTGAGTGGCCATCCGCCGCAGTGGTGACGCTGATGGTGGTGTACGCCGGTTGCGCCGTCGCGACGGGTCTCGGTATCTTCGTGCGTCTCGAAGAACAGTTCGCGGAAAGCCTGTGATGCCGCCCCCGTCCGACACCGCCGTCGTGCGCTTCTCGCAGCTGTCGAAGCGCTTCCTGCTGCGCAGCAATGCCGCCGGATCCGTCAAGGAACTGTTTCTTGCTGCCCTGCATCCGTCACGCCGCGAAACCCACCGCGAACTCTGGGCCCTGCGTGATGTGACGTTCGATATTCATGCCGGGGAAGCGGTGGCGTTCGTGGGTCGCAACGGGTCGGGCAAGAGCACGCTGCTGAAACT
>JBIIDF010000275.1:0-4133 GCA_044238535.1 Vicinamibacterales bacterium | reverse complement strand
CACACCCAGCTGCGCGAAGCGGGGCACATCGGCGGGCGACACATGCTGTGCATGCTCGATGCGCCATCGCCAGTCGCTGCGCTCGGGATGGGCGCGGAAGGCTGCCTCGTACACATCGAGGGTCTCCCGATTCGCACGGTCACCGATGGCATGCACGGCCAGCTGTGTTTCTGTCTCGGCCGCGATGGTGGCGGTCTCGGCAATCTGGGCCATGGGCACGGTGCTGAGTCCGGTGCTGCCCGGGGCATCGCTGTAGGGATCGAGCATCCAGGCGCCGCGCGAACCGAGTGCGCCGTCGGCGGTCACCTTGATGGCGGCCACCGTCAGCCGCTGTTCGGCCATGCCGATGACGCGCTCCTGCGGCAGCCGGGCCCGGAGCCGCTCGTTCGAATCGCGCACCATCACCCACAGGCGCACACCCAGTTGTCCGTCACGGGCCATCTGCTTGAAGAGCGCCACGGTCTCGAGCGAACTGCCGGCATCCTGAAAACTGGTGATGCCGTGTTCGATGGCCGTCTGCGCGGCCAGGGTGACCTGCCGCTGCATGTCGGCGCGGCGTTCTTCGGGCGTGCGGGACGCCTGCCAGCGCTCGAGCGCCTGTTCGATGAGGCCCGAGGCGGTCTCGCGGAAGATGCCCGAGGGCTGCCCGCCGCGTCCCGTGAGGATGTCCCCACCCGCCGGCGCCTTCGTGGCGGATGTCACCCCTGCCAGTGCCATCGCGCGGGCGTTGGCCAGCACGGCATGGCCGCTGGCATGTTCGAGGACGACGGGGTGGTCTGGCGACACGGCGCTCAGGGCGTCGTGCACAGGGAAGCCTTCGACGGCGGGCACGGGCGGGGTGGACCATTTTTCCTGATGCCAGCCGCGGCCCTGAATCCACGTGCCTGGTGCGGCGGTCTTCGCGGCCGCGGCGACGGCGGCTACGACCTCGTCGTAGCTCTTCATGTCCATCAGGTCGAGGACCATACGCGACTGACCCAGGCCGAGGAAGTGTCCATGGCCCTCGATGAGGCCCGGCACGGCGGTCTGGCCGGCCAGGTCGATCACCGTCGTCTCCGGCCCCGCATAGACGGCGAGTGCCTCATTCGTCCCGAGGGCCACGATGCGGTCGTTGCGCACGGCGAGGGCCTGCGCGGTGGGCTGGTTGCGGTCCATCGTGACGATGTGTCCCTTGCGCAGGAGCAGGGTGGCGGGAGAGACCGGGGGAGTCGACGGGCCGCAGCCTACGATCGCCGTGACGGACAGCAGAAGCACACGGGGGACAACACGCATGCCCCATTGTCGCCGCGCGCGGGTGAAATTCAACGGAAACCGAGGAGGGCACGAGGAGGGCACGCACTGGCGTGCTGCCTGAGGACCTCAGGGACGCAGGGTGGCCAGTGCCTGACGCGACAGACGGATTTGACCGTTTCTGGCGTACGGCGTGAGGGGCACGCGGCGACCATCGACGACGAGGGTCACGTCGTCTGCCGACCCGACGGCGAGGTAGACCGGGTAGCCTGCGAGTTCGAGGCTTGCGCCGCCTGAGACACCGCGTTCCAGGGTGGAGTTGTCTTCGAATCGTGCGAAGACCCAGGTGGTGCTGGCGACGGTCACATGCACACCCTGCAGGAGGCTGTCCTGGTTCTGTGCACGCACGGAGACCGGTTCCGTCGGGGCCGGGGGCACGTCTGCATCAGGGGAAGGCGCGGCGCTGGCTGCAGGTGCCAGCCCGGCCACTTCGCCGGGGGGCGGGGGTGGTTCAGGGATGGGGCTCGTCTGCGGCACGCTCTCGGGCACAGCGACTGGCGAGGAGGGCTGGTCGGCCACGACGTCCGTCGGGGCCGGCACGGGGGATCGTTCGGCGCGGCTGGTCCAGAAGGTGTAGCCGGCTGCCGATATGACCACAAGCAGGACGGCGGCCGCCGCAGGCAGGCGTGAGCGCGTACTGTCGTCGTCGAAGGCCACGATGTGGCCAGCGTCGTCCTCTCCTGCAGAGGCACCGGACTCGGGCGCGGCTTCAGACCAGTCGATGCGTTCGAGACGTTCGAGCGGCACCTCCATGGCGACCACGTACTTCCGCAGGGCCATCCGGAAATAGGTCAGGCCGTAGAACCCGGTGAGTTCCGCCTGCTCGAGGCTGACCAACTGACGTTTCGACAGCATGAGCCTGGCGGCCACGGCGTCTTCCGTCAGGCCGCGGGCCGCACGGGCCGCGGCCAGCTCTGCGCCGAGGGCACGGCAGGGCGGGGGCAGCGAAGTCATAGGGTCTATCCGGGCTTGACTGTATCACTGACCGCGACTGCCGACTACGGTCCTCAAGTCCCGGGGCGGGGTGCCGATTTACCGGGAGAGTCGCCCTGATTGTCATGCCCAAAGACCTGCGTCCCTCCCCCTATGCTCCTCTCCAGGTGCTCGTCGTCGACCCCGACGACCTGACGCGCCAGCAGGTGGCCGACTTCATGGTGGGGCAATCGCTGCGGGTGACGACCGCCGTCGACGGGCGTGCGGCCATTGGTACGCTCCAGCGGTCCGGTGGGCGCTATGGGGTGGTGGTGACTGAGCTCAATCTGCCGGATGCCGACGGGTTCGCCATTCTGCATGCGGCGCGCCAGGCCCGTGCCTCGTCGCAGGTGCTGATTGTGACCGCGCCATCCTCATTGGAGGCCGCGATTCTGGGCGTGAGAGTCGGGGCGGCCGACTATGTCCTCAAGCCGCTTGACCTGGATGAGTTCGAGCACACCTATCGACGGGTGATGGAGCGCAGCAAGGAACTGGACATGCTTGGCGAGTTCACGTCGGGCACCCCGCTCCCGTCCCAGGGCAGCCGGGCGCGGGCGCTGCCGGGGGGGGGCCTGAGCGGCACCTTCGATCAGCGGATGGCGCGCATCGAAACCGTCCTGACCCGTCTCGAAGCGCATCTCGTGCATGGCGGCATGACCGCCGCCAGGAGCTAGACGCCCCGATTTGTCCACCCGCGTGGGGCATTTTGCCGCACGTGTCTGGGCGGCCCTCAGGCGATCCGGCTGGCATTGCTCTTGCTGTATTACGGGGGCGTGAACTCCATTTCTGATTCCGCGATTCTCGCGGCCCTTGGGCGACAGATGGCGACGGCGGTCGCCCGTCAGTCGACGGCGGCCAGCAATCTCGCCAATCTGGACACCCCTGGGTACAAAGCTCGCGGCGTGTTCGACGATGCGCTGGCGACTGGCCTGGGCAGCCCAGCCGAGCTGGCCCGCACGAGTGCGTCCCACCTGAGTGGTCCCGGCGGGGCGCCGGGGGTGGCGACGACTGAAGTGGAAGGCCTGGCGACACGCCGTGACGGCAACAACGTGCAGCTCGACCGTGAACTGCTGACCATGTCCCGGGCTGCGGGCGATTTCAGCGCCGCCCAGACGGCCCTGGCAGCCAAGTTCCGCCTGGTCCGTTACGCCATCAACGAAGGACGTTAATCATGCCGACCCTCTACGGAGCCATGAATGCCAGTGCCTCCGGCCTCGACGTGCAGCGTACGCGCATCGAAGTCGCCGTCTCGAACCTGGCCAACGCCGAATCGACGCGCGGGCCGAACGGAGAGCCGTATCGGCGCCGCGATGTGGTACTGCAGTCGGTCGGCGCCGATGCGTTCGAATCAGCCCTGGGGCAAGCAGGCGCGGTCGGCGTGCAGGTGTCAGAGATTGTGGTCGACCAGTCGCCCTTCAGGACCGTCTACGAACCGTCGCATCCCGACGCCGATTCAGACGGATTCATCAAGGCTCCGAATGTGAGCGTGCCCGAAGAAATGGTGCAGGTGCTCGGCGCGGCGCGCGCGTATCAGGCGAACATCACGGCGATCGGGCTGATCCGCGACACCGTGCAGAAGGCGCTCGAGATCGCGCGGTAAGCCATGGCCCTCAACGCCCTGCCCGGCCTCCCGATTCCTTCGTCGCTGCCATCCGGCACGTCGCGTCCAGGCGCGATGCCGGGGGCCGATGCCGCGTCGACCTTCAGCCACGCCCTGACGGGCCTGCTCACCTCGGTCGAGCGGTCGTCTGCCGACGCCAATGTTGCGGTCTCCGACATGCTGACCGGCCAGGGCGATGTGCACGAGGCCATGATCACGCTGCAACGGGCCGAGATGTCTCTCGAGCTGACGGTGCAGGTGCGCAACAAAC
>JBIIDF010000273.1:0-4134 GCA_044238535.1 Vicinamibacterales bacterium | reverse complement strand
GTCGTGACCCGGCGCCGAATCTCCAGGCACAACACCGTCACCAGTGCGACGTAGGCGACCACCGACAGTACATACGACCGCTCGCCCGTGATGCCCATCACGACCTTCAGGGCCTCGAACTGCGTCGAGTACTGCGGCCTCCACTTCCGAAAATGCTCGCATTCCTCATGAGACCTGACCGTCTTGTCGGCGGAACACCCGGGCTCAAACGGGATATGCGACACCGCCGACAACCGATGCGGCCTGAAGTTGACGGCGAGATTGGGGAGACCACCAAGGCAGACCAGCACGATGGCACCGACGAAGATCGGACGCCGGACGACGCCGACCAGCATGCGATGAATCATGTCTCCATAGTGATGCAACAGGACGATGAGCACGGGAGGACACCAGGGAAGCAGGTAGCGAGGCGGCCAACTGAATCCCGTCGTGGCAAAGCCAGAGCGGGCGAGTCCGACAGAAAGTCCGAACAGGATGCTCGTAGCCGCGAGAAAAGGAAACCACACCGCAAGGGCCTCGAGCCCAACCATCGGCCCCGGTCGATGACGGTGCCACAACGCGACGGCCAGTCCACCCACCATCGCGCAGAATGTAGACCAGAAGAACAGCATGCCGAAGTTCGGTGCGACCCACAGCGCGAGAAAGTAGCTGCTCACGGTTTGTAACGACGGTGGCGCAACCATCGCCATGTACACCTCGTTGACGGGCGTGCCAAACCTGAAGCCATTGAACACCACGCTCGGGAGCACCGCGACCATGGTAGCCACGATCACGCCCAGCAATGGCAGCCGAAGGTACTTCGGGCGCCGAATGAGGTCTGGACCTAACCCGGCAAGCCCGAGCAGGCCCACAAAGGGGGCTGCGATGTCCTTCGTGGCTCCGACAAGGCACCCAAGGCAAATGACCATCCACCATGGCTGTCGAGTCATGACCGCCATCCCGTAGCCGCAGGTCAGCACCATCGCGAGCACTTCTCCGAATGATGACCGCGCGTACACCAGCAGCGGACTGGTCACCATCACCAGCACGAATACCAGCGAGTTCAGGGGCCTTCGTCTCCAGAAAAACACGGTCGTCGCGATCATCAGGGACCAGAACGACAGCAGGTTGAGCTCCCCGAGAAATCGCATCACCTGACCGTCGGTATAGCCCTGCGCGACCCACAGGGCGGCGGGCAGGTGCTGGAACAGGGCGAATCGGCCGGCACCTTCACATCCTGTCCACTGCCGTTCCATGATGCAGTCCATGGCGGCTCGCGTGAATTCAACCAGTTCGAAGGTGTCCCCAATGCCATAGATGAACGTGTCACCCAGGTCAGCCGGATGATGGGGCACCTCACCGTCGTAGATATGCTCGCGGGCGCCGACAATCTGAAACGCGATGAGGACGACTGCCAGGCCGGCGATGGCGATTCGCCCCCACGACCAGGTGAAGAACTCACCGCGGACGAGTATCGCTTGTTTAGGTTTTTTGGAAGTTTGGGGCCCAGTCATTGAATACGCTTCGAGACAACACGCTACAGGGCACCGCTGGCCGCCGTCGCCTGAAGCCCATGGGCCTCAGCCGCTCGAGCGTCAGATGGTACACCGTGCGCACGCCAATGCCAACACACGGGCATCGCGTTCGCCCCGGAGCTCTGCCAGGCTGCCCCGTGGTCTTGCACTTGATTCCTGAGGGCTCGACCAACGCGAACGCGGTGAGGCAAAGTGCCACCGAGCAACTCTACGGTAATTCCACCCGGAGCGTGGTGACGTAGGCGTCGGCCGCGATAGGCCGGTCAGCTTCCGGATGGGGTATCAGCCCCTCAAGAGTCACGGTCACGCCGTCCACCGAGGCTGTCTGCATGAATCGGGGGTTAGTGTGAAGGGTCACAATGTGCGCGACGCGTCCCCGACGCTGCAGGCAGAGTTCCACTTCCGCATCGCCTTCCCAGACGCACGTCGCTCCCGTCGGGCAGCGTGAATCGTTGGCGACACGGACGAAGTCCAGTTCGACGGCACCATTGGCCAGAGACGCCGCTGCCCCGACCCTCACGTCGATCCTCTCACTGCGGGAACGGACGAGCGTGGTCCCCGCGGCAGGGGTCCCAGTCATGGACGGACCGGTGCCGGTGACGCCAGCGACGAGGAGCAGCAGGAGGGCACGCATTCTAGGAGTTTGACGCGAACCGGCGCACGGTGGCATGGTCTCAGGGAACGATGACCGTTTGCACAGCGGTCGCCACTCCATTCCCACACGGGTTGGTCCCCGAGACACTGATCCTGTAAACACCCGCGCCTACGGCGCCGCTGAGCGAACGTCCATCTGTGGCGATGCTGCCCTGGAAGCTTCCGGTGACGTGCACCAGATAGGATGTGGGCGCGGGGCCAGTTACCGGGGGGTCCCACATGACCGACAGCACCTTACCTGTGCGGAAAGCCAGCAGGTTGACCGGCATGTCTGGTCTCCCGGAGCAGGCTCCAGGAAACGCCAGAGTCAGGGGCTCCGACGCAGGACTTGAGCCGCCCGCATTGGTACCGCGAACTCTGAACGTGTATGAGCCCCTCGGCACCGGCGCAAACATAAACTGCTCGACGGGTCCCAGCGGCAGCGTCCCGACCAAGTCACCGCTGACATCCACCGCGATTCCCGTCGCTGGACCGCCACCAAAGGTGTTCTTCCATGCCAGCGTCAGCGTATCGCCATTGACGAGTCCAGTGAGTCCCGTCGGTGCCGATGGGGTGACCGGCACACCTATGTGAAGCGGCACCCCGGGTGATGCGGCACTCGTGTCTGTGCCGAGTTGGCCGCGCACCCGCAGAGACCACGAGCCGGTTGGCGCCTCGAAGCTAAACGTCGGTGCGGCACTCGCGGTCGGGATGCTCGCCAGCACCTCACCGCCGAGAGTAGAACCATCGACCACGAAGCTGGTAGCTTGCGGTCCAATCGGTAACACGCTCCAACGCAGCGTCACTGTGCGTCCGAGGACCGAATCGACATGTAAGTCGTACGGCGCCTGCACCTCTGTTGGCGGAGACACGGTAATGGTGACGGTCGACACGTTACCCTCGGCGAGAGCCTCCACGGCGCGATAGGCAAACGAGTCAGTGCCAACAAACCCGCTGTGCGGTGTGTAGTGCACGCTGCCATTGACGCCGAGTAGCAGACTGCCATGTGTGACGTCTTCGACGAGCACGGCGCTCAGCGCATTGCCTCCGTGTGCGGTGTCATTTGCCAGAATGCCAGGCGCGGCAATCAACAGTTCCGTCCGATAGGGAGTGGACAGCGTGTCGGCGGCGGTGGTTGGCGCGGGGCGGGGCGCCTGCGTCACCGCAATCGCCTGCCCCGCCACCGTCGCGGTCGCATTGCGACTCGCCACACTCGATGGATTCGCGGTCGCCGCAAGCGTCACGCTGCCCGTGCCCGTGCCCCCCGCCGTACTTAGCGTGAGCCAGGGCTGAGTGCTGGTCGCCGTCCACACGGCATCAGTGTGCGACGCCGTTACGGTCACGGTCTCGGTCCCGCCCCCGGTGGGCGCCGCCCAAGATGTCGGCGTTACCGTGAACGTCGCCGTGCCCGCGGCCTGCGTCACGGTGATCGCCTGCCCCGCCACCGTCGCGGTCGCGCTGCGGCTCGTCACACTCGAGGGATTCGGACTCGCCGTAAGCGTCACGCTGCCGGTCCCGGTGCCTCCCGGCGCACTCAGCGTGAGCCAGGGGTGCGTGCTGGTCGCCGTCCACGTCGCATCACTCAAGGCCGAGGTCACCGTGACGTCCCTGGTGCCGCCCGAGGTCGGTGCCACCCAGCTGGTCGGCGTCACCGTGAACGTCGCCGTGCCCGCGGCCTGCGTCACCGCGATCGCCTGCCCGGCCACCGTCGCGGTCGCACTGCGACTCGTCACACTCGACGGATTCGCACTCGCGGCCAGCGTCACGCTGCCCGTACCCGTGCCACCGGGCGCACTCAGCGTGAGCCAGGGGTGCGTGCTGGTGGCGGTCCACGCCGCATCAGTGTGCGAGGCCGTCACGGCCACGGCCTCGGTCCCGCCCCCGGTGGGCGCCGCCCAAGATGTCGGCGTCACCGTGAACGTCGCCGTGCCCGCGGCCTGCGTCACCGCGATCGCCTGCCCGGCCACCGTCGCGGTCGCACTGCGAC
>JBIIDF010000272.1:0-4140 GCA_044238535.1 Vicinamibacterales bacterium | reverse complement strand
CGGCGCGTTTCATGGCGCGTGCGCTCTTGACGACCTGCGGCAGGAACATCTTGCCGGCCCCGAAGAGATCACCCACGGTCTTCATGCCGTCCATCAGCGGCCCCTCAATCACCTCGATGGGGCGGCCCAGGGCCTGCCGGGCCTCTTCCGTGTCGGCCTCGATGAAATCGACGATGCCATGCACGAGCGCGTGGGCCAGCCGCTGGCCGACCGGCGCATCCCGCCAGGCCAGATCGGCCTCACGACGCGAGGCCGATCCCTTGACCGTGTCCGCGAAGCGGACCATCCGGTCGGTCGCATCGGGCCGGCGGTTGAAGAGCACGTCCTCCACATGCACACGCAGGTCTTCGGGGATGTCCTCGTACACCACCAGTTGCCCGGCGTTGACGATGCCCATGTCGAGGCCGGCGCGGATGGCATGGAACAGGAAGGCCGAGTGCATGGCTTCCCGTACCACGTCATTGCCACGGAACGAGAAGGACAGGTTGCTGATGCCCCCACTGACGCGCGCACCAGGGCAAGTCGCCTTGATCTGCCGCGTGGCCTCGATGAATGCCACCGCGTACTCGTTGTGTTCCTCGAGACCGGTCGCGACCGCCAGTACGTTGGGGTCGAAGATGATGTCGGTGGGATTGATCCCCGCTCGGGTGGTCAGCAGGTGATAGGCCCGCTGGCAGATGGCCACCTTGCGCGCGACGGTATCGGCCTGCCCGGTCTCATCGAAGGCCATGACCACCATGGCGGCGCCGTAGCGGCGTACGGTGGCGGCACGCTCGAGAAACTCCGTCTCGCCTTCCTTGAGGCTGATGGAGTTCACAATGGCCTTGCCCTGGACGCACTTCAGGCCGGCCTCGATGACCGACCACTTCGAGCTGTCGATCATGACGGGAATGCGCGCAATCTCCGGTTCCGTTGCGATGTAGTGGAGAAACCGGGTCATGCACGCGGCCGAGTCGAGCATGCCTTCGTCCATGTTGACGTCGAGGATGTTGGCCCCACCGCGGACCTGCTCGAGCGCCACCTCTGCGGCCCCGGACCAGTCGCCCGATGACACGAGCCGGGCGAACTTCCGCGAGCCGGTCACGTTGGTGCGCTCGCCGATCATCTGGAAATTCACCTCGGGGCGCATCACCAGGGCCTCGAGTCCCGCCATCCGTGTGAGGGCCACGTGCTGATCCGGACGGGGGCGCGGGCGCGGGGCGATACCGTCCACGGTGCGGGCGATAGCGGCGATATGGTCGGGCGTAGTACCGCAGCAGCCGCCGATCACGTTGACAAATCCGCTGATGGCGAAATCACGGATGAGCCCGGCGGTCTCCTCCGGAGCCTCGTCGTACTGTCCGAAGGCATTCGGCAAGCCGGCATTCGGATAGCACGTCACGTAGCCGGTCGCGATGCGGGCGAGTTCAGCCAGATACGGCCGCATGTCGCGCGCGCCCAGGGCACAGTTGAGGCCGACCGAAAACGGCTGGGCATGTTCGACCGAGATATAGAACGCATCGAGCGTCTGTCCGGACAGCGTGCGGCCGCTGCGGTCGGTGATCGTGGCCGAAATCATGATCGGCAGACGGCGACCACGCTGCGTAAAGGCCGTCTCGATGCCCACCAGCGCCGCTTTCGCATTCAGCGTGTCGACGATGGTCTCCACCAGCAGCAGGTCCACGTCGCCGTCGATGAGACCGAGGGCCTGATCGCGGTACGCGTCTGCCATCTCATCGAACGTGATGGACCGCATCGCCGGGTTGTTCACGTCGGGCGATAGGGACAGCACCTTGGTCGTCGGCCCCATGGAGCCTGCCACAAAGCGTGGACGCTCAGGGGTGCGGGTGGTCCAGGCATCCGCCGCCTCGCGGGCGACGCGCGCGCCGGCCAGATTCAGCTCATACGCCAGAGCTTCGAGTCCGTAGTCGGCCTGCGACACGGCCGTGGAACTGAAGGTGCAGGTCTCGATGATATCGGCACCAGCCTCGAGATACTGCTCGTGGATGGTGCGGATGGCGTCCGGTCGGGTCAGCAGCAGGATGTCGTTGTTGCCCTTGAGGTCGTGCGTGTGGTCGGCGAAGCGCGCGCCGCGGAAATCGGCTTCGCCCAGGCGCAGGCGCTGGACCATGGTGCCCATGGCGCCGTCGAGGACGAGGATGCGTGCGGCCAGGGCCTCTTCAAGTCGGAGTTGTGCAGCAGTCATGGATGTCGGGCCTTCCGTCGGCGTGTCAGGGTGCCTGTGGCGAGCAGGACGACAAAAGGATCGCCGGCCGTGCGCGCGCCGACGCGCACCGAGACCTGCGAGAGACCGGCGCCGGTCAGCAACTCGCCCAGCCGTTCGTCGGTGAAGCCGAGCCAGACGTCACCGAGGCGCTGGCGGACCCAGGGTTCGTCGTGGGCGCGGAGGTCCAGGACGAGCAGTCGACCCCCGTCCGTGAGGACGCGTACGGCCTCGGCGAGGGCCACGGAGGGGTCGGGGGCATGGTGCAGGGCCTGGGAGAGCATGACCACGTCCATCGACTGGTCCTCGAGTGGAATGCGCTCCAGTTCGCCGCGCTTCCAGGTGATGTTGCGCAGGCCGCGCCGCGCTGAGGCCGCGCGTCCGCGCGCCAGCACATCCGGGGAACGGTCGATGGCGACGACCTTGCGGGCCCACTGGGCCGCCTCCATGGCGAGGTAGCCTTCGCCGCACCCGATATCGGCCACGTCCAGCGGGGGGAGGAGCATGCCGAGGGCCCTGGCCCAGGCCTTCCAGCTGCGGCCCGGCACCAGTTGACGATGGTCGCGGGCGTCGGCGTCGGCGCGCCGGTCGAAGTTCTCACGGCGGACCCGCAGCACTTCCTGCAGCCGCGCATCGTCGGCGCGGGCCTCCGCGGTGGCGGTGGCCTCCTCGAACTGGGCGTCGAGGGTCGCCCAGAGGGCGGGGCGCTCCTGACGGAACCGGGCCGACACGCTGTAGTAGGAGAAGGTGCCGTCGCGGGCTTCCTCGATGAGACCGGCGTCCTTGAGCAGGCCCAGATGTCGCGAGACGCCCGACTGGGCGATGGCGAGGATGCCAGTGAGCTCGGTGACGTTGAACCGGTCACGCGCGAGGACACGCAGGAGTCGCAGCCTGGCCGTATCGCCCAGCAGGCGATAGAGGGCGGAGGCGTGTTTCATATCCATCAATGTAGATGATGAGATGCACAAGGGCAAGCCCGATTGCGTCTGCCCCCGGCCGCGGAGGATAATCGCCAGGCTGTATGACCGACAACCGTGCCGGGTGCGCAGGCCTGACGGGCAGGCTGGCCACCGGGTACCACCAACGCTGAATCAGGCAGGAGAGGTTGCGCCCGACCGAATCGCAGGAGATCGCGGGCGGCGCAATCTGAACGACCATGGGCATCCTCGACAAGTTCCGCTCGACCCCGAAGTCCAATCACGCCGACCCGGCCGTCCGCATCGAGGCGCTGCGCGCCATGGACGCCGACGACCAGTCGGCCTTCGCCAGCTTTGCCAAGGATGATGCCGACGCACGTGTGCGTCGCGTGGCCGTGGCCCGCGTCACCGATCCGGTGGTGCTGGGCGACGTCGTGCGCAATGACGCCGACGACGCGGTCAAGGCGCAGGCGCTCGAACAGCTGGTCGAACGGGCCAGCCGGCATGACGTGACGCTGGCCGGCCCCGCCCTCGAGGTGCTGATGGGATTGGGACACGGCAAGGAACTGGCACAGGTGGCGAAGGCCGACGGCCCCGAAGCCCTGCGCCGTCGCGCGGTCGAGGCCCTGACGGATGCGCGGCTGCTCGGCAGCATCGCCCGCCATGCCGCGCTTGCCAGCGTGCGGTTGCTCGCCGTGAGCCGCGTGCACGATGCCGGCGAACTCGAGGCGGTGGCCCTGCGTGGCGATCACGGCGACGCCGCCGTGGCGGCCATGGATGCCATGCCGGCACCCGCGGCAGACTGGCTGCAGTCGGCCACCCAGAAGGCACGGTCGAAGGCCGCGCAGAAGCGTGCACGCTCGATGGCACGTGCCATCGAGGCCGCGGCTGCTCCTGTCGTCGAAGCGCCGGCCGTGGCTTACAAGGACGCCGACCAGGCACAGGCGCACCTGCTCGTGGGGCAGATGGTGCAGCTCCAGTCCGAGTCGGACCCCGGCGCCGTGCGCGACGGGTATGCCG
>JBIIDF010000271.1:0-4142 GCA_044238535.1 Vicinamibacterales bacterium | reverse complement strand
TGCACGGGTGGCAGCTCGGTCGCGGAGTGCTGCAGGAAGACGCCCGCATGCCTCGACGCCACCATCGTGGGTGCCGCATCATCGCCCACCGCCTCGGGCGACGCATCGCCTGACAGGTCGAGGCCTTCGCCCCGCACGGCTTGAGCCAGAAGCGTGCGCTCACGGAAGAAGTGCGGCTGCATGGGGGCAAACAGGGAAGCATATCCGGCGGGCGTCAGCGTCATCCCGGCCGAGTGATTGTCGCCAAGGCTGCTGTGCAGGTGCGGCATCACAATCAGACCGTCCTCTCCGCAGAGCCGCAGCATTTCGTCCGCCAGCATCCGCTTGTGCCAGATGTAGGGAAACGCGTCCGACAGGACGACGCTGGGGAAGATGCCTCGGGCAAAGGGCAGCGGCGCGTTTCCGTCGCAGCACACCAGCAGGGCGTCCCGCGCCAGGAACTGTCCAGCCAGCCAGAGCTTCCAGAAGAACATGTCGCCCAGGCAGAGTGCGGTGGATCCCAGGCGCGCGCGCAGCCACCACGCCAGGTGCCCGAAGCCCCCGCACATATCGAGCACGGGTCCGCGCATGGCCGATGCCGACGTGCACAACGCATCGAACAGCGCTTCGGTGTTGGTCGAGGTCGGGTCTGCCACACGGAAAATCGCCCACACACCTTCGGCGTCGCGACTGAGCCCGTCGACGCCCGCCCGGAAGGTCGGCGGGCCGCCCGCGCGCAGCCATCCGCGCACCAGCTCGCGGTTGAGGTCATCAACCTCAAGCAGCGTCAGCAGTGCCTCTTCATGACGTCCGGCTTCCAGTGCCTCAATCGCCGCCCGTGTCGCGTCGGTCGTCTGCATCACGGGAATGCCGGCCACAATCGGGAAGGCGCAGCAGTCACAGCCGACCACACCCGACTCGATGCGGCCCTCTCTTCGAACGAGCGCCGCATTGTCTGCCAGACCCAGCGAACCGCCGCAGTACGGGCATCGCAGCCATTCGAGCACATGCGCATCAGTCATACCGAGCCTCCAGTGCGTGTTGCCAGTCGGCGCCACCCGCCCCAGGGTGCGCGTAGCGATAGTGTTCCACCCCCAGCGCGGCCAGCATCTGCGCTGGCGTCGCCGACTCCAGTGGATCGCCGGTCACCTGCGAGTGATGCGCGCGCAGGGCCGTCATCTTGGCGTCGATCGCCCCGACGACGTTCAGGCACCAGGTGGGTTGCGGCGCGTCCGCGCCGAAGGCGTCGGCGCTGATGCCCAGGACGGATGCCCCATCGGCCAACGCGCGCATCGGCCCCTGCGGCATGCTGACGCAGAACACCGCCGGCGCGGCCGGCCCCATGGCCCTCACGACGGCCATCACGTGCTGATACACCGCGATGTGATCGGGGTGCCAGTAGAGGCCATCCTCATCGAAGGTCACCACCACATCCGCCTGCACGTCATCGATCATGCCGCGGATGCAGGACTGCACCGCATCGGCGTCTTCCCAGGGCAGATAGCCGTCACGAAACGCGCCCAGGCGCACCGTGGTCATGCCCAGATGCCGGGCGGCCTCCTCCAGTTCGCGCGTTCTCATCTGCGCCACGTCCCCCGCATCATCCGGCAGAGCGCTGCGCCCCTCACCCCGTGTGAGACACAGGAGCGACACCCGATATCCGCACGCAGCGCTGAGAGCGAGCGCGCCACCCGCAGCAAGACTTTCGTCATCGGGATGCGCGAAGACCGCGAGGACAGACGCCATGGCCGTCACTGCCTCCGCCCGCGGGCGGCGGCGACATGCTGCCGATAGAGCGCCTCGTACCCTTCGGTCATGCGCCGAAGGCTGAATCGCACTTCGGCATGGCGCCGAATCTGTGTACGGTCAAGCGCGAGTGCGAGAGGCAGCCGCGCCACCATCTCGTCGACGCTTTCGCACACCACCCCCGTGACGCCGTCTTCGACCAGCTCGGCCGCCGCGCCTGCCTTCAGCGACACGACCGGCGTGCCGCACGCGGCAGCTTCGGCCAGCACGAGCCCGAATGATTCCGGCTGCTGTACGGGATAGACGAGCGCCGCGGACGACTGCAGCACCTGCACTTTGTCGGATGCGGACAGCTCGCCAATGTATTGCACGCCGTCGCCATCGACCAGGGGGGCCACGTGGCTGCGGAAGTAATCGTTCGCTTCGGCGGCTAGCACAATCCGTCGCCCGGTGCGCCTGGCGACCTCGATGGCTGGCAGCACGCCTTTCCCTTCCGTAAACCGTCCGAGGAAAAGCAACGCGTCGTTCACGCGGTCGCCGGGCACGCACACGTCTGTATCGACGCCGTGGGGCACCACCCCCAGCACCCGCAACGGCTGCAGCGCCGCCGCCTGCGCCTGCGAGACGGCCGAAAAGACCGCATCGGGATCGCGGTCCCAGAGTGCGACCTCTGACGTCTGGGGCAGGTGGTGCACCGTGTGAATCATCGGGGCCCGGCAGAGCGCCGTGAAGGGCAGCGAGAGCGGGGCATATTCGGCCTGACAGTGCACCACATCGAAATCGTCCGACACAGCCACGGCTGCCGCGATGTTCGCCACCTCGCAGAATTCCCAGGGCCACAGCGTGGGGTCTTCCCGATACCCCCGCGCAAAGCAGGCCTCAAGCCTCGCTGCCGTGCGCGATGTGCCGGTCGCAAACAGCGTCACCGCGTGACCGCGCGCCACGAGTCCGTCGACCAGCTGGGCCGTCAGCGTCTCAATCGACCCAGACTTCTCAGGCGGAATCGACTGCGCCACCGGGGCCACCATCGCGATGCGGAGCGGGACGAAGGCGTCAGCCACAATCGCATCCTATCCGACAGCCACCTGCAGGAGGCGGGTCAGCACCCGACCCGCCTCGAAATACTCACGGGCGACGTCGCGTGCCGCCGACGCATGGCGGTCGTAGTCGGCAACCACCTGCGCCAGCGCCTCGATGGCCTCGTCTGCCGTGGAAAACGCCAGCAACCCATGCCCCGAAGGCAGGTGGGCGCTCCATCCGGTGTCCTGCACGACGGCGGGACGCCCTGAGGCCAGATAGCACTCGGTGCGGTCGCTGAACCAGCCTGACCGGTGGACCACATACGCGTGTTTGGCCACCGCAAACTCCCCCTTGGACTGGTGCAGGAACGCGCGGTAATCCCACAGCGAACGCGACACGCTCATGGCATCGACGGTCTGCCATCCGTGCTGCCGCAGCAGCGCCTGCGGGCCATTGACCGCGAGGTGAAACGGCACCGACGCGCGCGACGGCAGGTCGATGACCTTCATGAACTCGCGATCCTTGTTGGCATCGACATCGGCGAAGCTCTCGATGCGCCACGTCATCACGGTCGTAAAGGCATCGCCCGGCGACGTCGCCGTCACCCACTGGTCGAGCACGACCGGCTGCCATGTCTTGTGCCAGGTGAGGCCCCCGGTGGGAATGCTGCAGGCGGGCGTGCCAATGTTGGCGCCGAACGTGAAGACGTGATCGAACGTCTCGAAAAACCGCACATACCAGTCATCGCCCTTCGCCAGGGCCAGCTGCGTGAAGACCGGGTCGGTGTCAATGAACACCTTGCGGGGAATGGCCGCGTATTCATCACGCCAGAACCACGACCCGCCCGACAGGTTGATGAACAGGTCGGCCTCGCGGCACCACTGGCGCACCGTGTCACGGCTGGCGCCGTGGTGGATGCCGTCATAGTTGACGAAGCTCCAGCGGTCACCAAGGCCGAACGGTTCAAGCGCCTGGTGGATATAGCGCGTGCCATACGACGGGTCGGTCGACAGCGCGTTCTGCTCGGGGTCGTAGATGCACTCGCCGGTGTCTTCCAGGTAGCAGACCTCGTGCCCGAGGGCCCGCAAGCCCAGGAGGTACATCAGCGAACACCAGGTGACCCCGCCGTAGGGATAGCGGGCGATGATGCCGGCGACGACAATCTTCATGGCAACGCCTTCATCACTTCGTCCACGGATTCCGGTTCATCGAGCGACCGTCCCACCGACAGGCGCGCGCACATACGACGATACAGTTCGTTACCGGCCAGTAGCTGGTCGTGGGTGCCCTGGGCGACCAGGCGACCCTCGTGCAGCACCAGGATGCGGCTGGCATCGCGAATCGTCGAGAGCCGATGCGCGATGACCAGCACCGTGCGCCCCTGCCGCAGACGCTGC
>JBIIDF010000037.1:0-14516 GCA_044238535.1 Vicinamibacterales bacterium | reverse complement strand
CAGGGTGCGGGTGAGTGCCCCCATGGCGCGTCCCACCTCGATGGGCCGGCCCGGACCCTCGCCCTTCCAGAACGGCATTTTCCCGGGTTCGCCCGGCGCAGGAGAGACCAGCACGCGGTCGTGCGTAATCTGTTCGATGCGCCAGGTGGATGCGCCGAGTACGAAGGTCTCACCGGGACGGGCCTCGAAGACCATTTCCTCGTCCAGTTCGCCGACGCGCGTGCCGTCGCGGCCGCCCCCGGCCAGGAACACGCCGTAGAGCCCGCGGTCGGGAATCGTGCCTGCGTTCGCGATGGCCACGCGCGCGGCGCCGTGCCGGGCGGTAACCACGTCGTTCACACGGTCCCAGGTGAGCCGTGGCCGCAGTTCGGCGAATTCGTCCGAGGGATAGCGGCCGGAGAGCATGTCGAGCACACCGTCGAAGCTCCGTCGCGACAGCGTGGTGAAGGGCGCAGACTGCCGCACCCGGCGATAGAGCGCCTCGACCGGCCAGGCCTCGACGGAGGCCATGGCGACCAGCTGCTGGGCCAGCACATCCAGCGGCGTGCGGGGGATGTGTGTGGCTTCGACCTCGCCGTCGTGCATGGCTCGGGTCACAGCGGCGCACGCCAGCAGATCCCCCCGGAACTTCGGGAAGATGATGCCCGCACTGAGCTCGCCCACATGGTGACCGGCACGGCCAATGCGCTGCAGGCCGCTGGCCACCGAGGGCGGTGCTTCGATCTGGATGACCAGGTCGACCGCGCCCATGTCGATGCCGAGTTCGAGCGACGAGGTGGCAATGAGGCCGGGCAGCCGTCCGCTCTTGAGGAGGTCTTCAATCTCCGACCGCTGCTCGCGGGCCAGCGAGCCGTGGTGGGCGCGCACCAGAGTGGTCCCGGCCAGTTCGTTGAGCGCGGCCGCGAGCCGCTCGGCCAGTCGTCGGCTGTTGACGAAGACCAGCGTCGAGCGGTGCGTGCGGATGAGTGCCACGAGCCGCGGATGAATGGCGCTCCAGATGGTCTGGACCTGAGGCGGCTGCGCGGCCGGGCCGCTGGGCTCGGCCACCGGGCGGCCCACGGTCGACATGTCGTCGAGCGCGACTTCGACCGTCAGGGCCAGGCGTTTGGGTTCACGGGCATCGACCAGGGTGACCGGTCGGGGCGTCGGCGTGTCGTCATCGGCGGCGCCGCCGAGATAGAGCGACACCTCGTCGAGCGACCGCTGCGTCGCCGACAGGCCAATGCGCTGCAGCGGCCTGGCGACCAGCGCCTCGAGCCGCTCGAGGGAGACCGCGAGATGGGCGCCGCGCTTGGTCCCGACGAGGGCATGAATCTCGTCGATGATCACCGTCTCGACCGAACGGAGCCGGTCGCGCGCCTGCGAGGTCAGCAGGAGGAACAGTGATTCGGGCGTCGTGATGAGAATGTCCGCCGGCGCGCGGGTGAACCGGGCACGTTCGGCGGCCGGGGTGTCGCCCGTGCGCACCCCCACCGAGGGCACATGATGCGTGTCTCCCCGTCGCACAGCCACTGCGGCAATGCCCGCGAGCGGTGCGCGCAGGTTGCGGTCGACGTCGACCGCCAGCGCCTTCAGCGGCGACAGGTAGAGCACCCGACACCGCTCGGTCGGGTGTGGTGCCGGGGTGAACATCAGCCGGTCGAGGCAGGCGAGAAACGCCGTCAGGGTCTTGCCGGTGCCGGTCGGTGCCAGAATCAGGGTCGAATCGCCACGCGCGATGACGGGCCAGCCGTCGCGCTGCGGACGGGTCGGGGCGTCGAAGGCCTCGTCGAACCACGTCTGCACGGCAGGATGAAAATCGGCAGTGACCCCATGGCCCGGCATCCTCGTATAATGACGTATCCATGGGTGATGCTGCCGAAGGCCTGATTGACGCGGATGCGCGCTTGCAAGAGCGTATGGAAGAACTGGAAGAGAGCCGCAAGGCGGCCCGCGACCGCCGGCCGCGCGTCGACCCCGAAGTGGCGCGTGAGACCGAGTCGCTGCGCCTGGCGCGTACCGAACTGCAGCGCCAGTTCGACGCGACGGCGCACCCCGGGCGCAAGGCGCAGCTCAGCGCGGCGATTATCGAGGTCGACCGTCGCCTGGCCGAGGTGACCGCCGGGGCAAAGAGCGCATCAACACCCGCGAAGAAGGCACCCACGTCATCGAAGGCCGCGAAGACGTCGACGACGAAGAAGAAGTAAGGCCGGCGCGCGCCCGGCTACGAGGGCGGTGTGCCGCGACCCTCCCAGGGCAGTCCCGGCATTCCCGACTCCCGCAGCAGTGTCCGCGCGAGTTCATCGCCCGTTGTCTGGAGATGGGCCGGCAGCGGCACGTCGCCTCCTGACCGCGCGGCGGCTTCGGTCATCAGCCGCTCGTAGTCGTCGGCCATCAGGTCGATGGCGTGGTGCGTGTCCCAGTAGCGCCGGGCCGCCTCGCCCATGCGGGTCCGCTGATCGGCGTCCACGACCAGCGCCTCGAGTGCCGTCGGTAGCTCTTTGTCTTCCGCGAGGACGTCGATACGGTAACCGATGGCATCCAGAGACGCAGACGCCTCCGCGCCGACGTCGCAGAGGGGCAGGTCCCCGTGCACACTGAGGGTCGTGGTGATGACGGGTCGCCCAGCGCCGATGGCACGGGTCCAGAACCCTGAGGTCTCCCCGGTCGATGGCCATCGCAGGCACACGCATACGTCGACCGCTGCCAGATGAGCCGGCACCGCCGCATCGTCAATGTAGCCCGTGACGTGGACACGATGGGCCAGCCCGTGCCCCTGAATCGCCGCCTCGACGTCGTAGTGCCGGTAGGGCTTGCCCACGAGCAGCAGGTGCACCGGGGGACCGGACGTGGGCAGGCGGGTCAACGCGGACAGAAGGGCAGGCAGACGCTTTTCAGGGGTCAGGCCCCCGAATGCCCCGAACACCACGGCCTCGGTCGGGATGCCGTACCTGGTGCGGACGGCCGTCGCTGCGGCCTCGAGGGAGCCAGACGTCTGGCGCGGGTCCACCACCCCGGGGCGTAGCGCCCGAATGGCCGAGCGCCGATGGTCGTGGGCGAGGCGGGCGGCCAGGCGAGGCGCATGGACGGCGGTGAGGCGCGCGCGTTCGATGACCAGCCGCGTCATGGGCCAGCGCGAGTAGAGCGTGCCGCCGTAGCCTGCGGCCACGAGGTGTCCGATATCGGTACGGATACCGGGGTGGTTTGCCGACAGTTCGGCGAGGTAGTCGGCCAGCCGAGGCTTCCAGCGCTCCAGCAGATACCGGGCCCGCGCCTGATGCACCTGGCCGTCGTGCAGCACCACGAGCCCCGGGTACTGGAACAGATAGCCCCAGAGGAAATCGTGCGCCGACGAGTTGCCGACCTGATACACCGGCAGGTCGTAGGGCTGGCGTCGATGGCGCCAGACAAAATCGACCGCCCGATAGGCCGACACCCCCGCTGGACACGGCCTGTCCGGCAGCGTCGGCGCATACAAATCGATCTGCCACCCCCGGGCCGCCAAGGCGCCGACCCCTTCCCACGAATAGGCGGCAACTCCAGACGGATTGGGAGGTAAGGGGCTGAACCACGCCACGCGCATGCGCATCATTGTGCCGCACGCCGCGCGACGACTGGGATCAACGGGGGTCTGCTCGTGCGTGATACCATCTACCTGTTTGTTCATTCCTTCACAAGCGGGGGCATCTGTGCCCGTGCAAGGGGAATGACCGAGGCAGGGACGCACTATGGAAGGTTGGGGCGGAGTCGCACTGATGATCGCGCTCGGGGCCGTGGTTGGTCTCGGGGGACTCGTCATTTCCGGTCTGGTCGGCCCGAGCAATCCCACCGCCGAGAAGGAAGCCGCCTACGAGTGCGGTATGCCTCCGGTGGGCGATGCCCGCGAGCGGCAATCGGTGAAGTTCTACCTGATTGCGATGATTTTCCTGCTCTTCGATATCGAAGTGGCCTTCCTGTATCCGTGGGCCATGGCCATGCGCGACCTCGGCTGGCCCGGCCTGCTGCAGATCACGCTGTTCTTTGCCATTCTGGTCGTCGGCTACGCCTACATCTGGCGCAAGGGCGTGCTCGACTGGGGCCCTGAGTCAGACCCCGACTACAAGCATGCGCCGC
The DNA here is from genome assembly GCA_044238535.1 of Vicinamibacterales bacterium. Lineage (GTDB taxonomy): Bacteria > Acidobacteriota > Vicinamibacteria > Vicinamibacterales > UBA2999 > VFZN01. The sequence continues at coordinate 10,424 of JBIIDF010000037.1, read as the reverse complement.
GGCCCGGCCCTGCCGTCATCAAGAGATACCGCTATGGGACTCGACACTGATTTTGAAATTCCTGTGCTGACCACCACGGTCGAATCCGTGGTGCAGTGGGCCCGCCGGTCGGCGATCTGGCCCGTGACGTTCGGCCTCGCCTGCTGCGCCATTGAAATGATGGCCATGGCCTCGAGCCGCTATGACATTTCGCGTTTCGGCGCCGAGGTGTTCCGCGGGTCGCCCCGGCAGTCCGACCTCATGATCATTGCCGGCCGGCTCTCGCGCAAGATGGCCCCGGCCCTGCGGCGCATCTACGACCAGATGCCCGAGCCCAAGTGGGTGATTTCGATGGGGGCCTGCGCCTCGTGCGGCGGGGTGTTCGACAACTATTCCATCGTGCAGGGGTCCGACCAGGTGGTGCCGGTGGACGTGTTCATCCCCGGGTGCCCCCCGCGGCCCGAAGCCGTCATTTACGGTATCGTCCAGCTGCAGAAGAAAATCGACAACTCACGCATGGCCGACCAGTCGCCGAAGGCGCGGATCGCATGACTGCCGCCGAGCTGATTGCCGCCCTCGTGGCGGTCGTGCCTGGCGCCGGCTATGAGGTGCTCGAGGCCAGCGATTCGGCGGTGACGCCAGCCATCCTCGTGCCGCGCGCGCACCTGCTCGCCACGGCGCAGGCCCTGCAGGCGACGCCGGGTCTCGAGTTTCACGCGTTTTCGGACGTCACCGCCGTGGATTTCCACCCCGACCGTGTTCCGCGGTTCGACCTGGTCTACCACGTCGTCTCGCCGCACCGCCGCGCGCGCCTGCGCTTCAAGGTGCGGATGGACAAGGACGAGGCCGTCCACACCGTCTCGACGGTGTGGCCCGGGGCCGGCTGGATGGAACGCGAGGTCTATGACCTCTTCGGCATTGTCTTCGAGGGCCACGACGACCTGCGGCGCCTGATGATGCCCGACGACTGGGAAGGGCACCCGCTGCGGAAGGATTACCCCGTGCAGCTCAAGAAGGACGCCAGCACCTTCATGCCGCTGCAGGTGTCGCCCGAGGAATTCCGGGCCAACATGGAACGCGACCGGCAGCGGCGGCCGCGCACCACCTAGGCGACGCCCCCGCAGATCCGCAGGCCTCGTGGCCTGCGCGAGGGGCGGCACGGCCGGGTGTGGCACGAGGCGACCAGGAACGAGCCGCTGCGGGCCGAGAGCCTCGGCGAGGGTGGGCATGGACCTGGTGCAGGGGAATGTCCCCTGCGGCATGTCCGGTGATGAGGCGGCGGAACCTGGCTGGCATCGGGGCGCGAGGACAGAGCACTGTCGCGCGTGCCGGTGGGAGCGACCAGGGGCCGTCGATGACATGGGGCGCACGCGGGGGCCGGACGCCGGACGCCGCGGATGCACGACGTGCACGGGGCAGAGTGGCACATCCCGTGTGAGATGGTGGAAGAGGCGCTGTAGCGACACACATGGCTGAAATCCGCACCGAAACGATGACGGTCAACATGGGGCCCCAGCACCCCAGCACGCACGGCGTGCTGCGGCTGGTGCTCGAGCTCGATGGCGAGACCGTGGTCAATGTGAGCCCGACCATCGGGTTCCTGCACACGGGCATCGAAAAGACGGCCGAGCAGAAGAAGTGGCAGCAGGTCATCCCGCTCGTCGAGCGCATGGACTATCTGGGCCCGCAGTCCAACAGTCTGGCCTACTGCCTGTCGGTCGAGAAACTGCTCGGCATCGAGGTGCCCGATCGCGTCAAGGCGATTCGCGTCCTCATCGCCGAGTTGCAGCGCCTGAGCAGCCACCTGGTGTGGTTCGGGACGCATGCGATGGAAATCGGCGCCATCACCGGGATGCTGTATGCCTTCCGCGAGCGCGAGATTCTGATGAATCTCAACGAACTGCTCGCCGGCTTCCGGTTCTTCCCGAGCTTCATTCGCGTCGGCGGCCTTCGCGAGGACATTCCGCGCGGCTACAAGGAAGCGGTAACGGCGTTCCTTGATCGTTTCCCGGGCAAGCTCGACGAATACGAGACCCTGATCACCAAGAACCCGATCTGGCTGGACCGCACCCGCGGCGTCGGTGTGATCACGCTGGCCGAGTGCTACAAGTGGGGGCTCTACGGGCCGATCGCACGCGCAGCCGGCGGCGACTACGACGTGCGGCGCGCGTTCCCTTACCTCGATTACGACACGTACGACTTCGACGTCATCGGGGCGAGCAACGGCGACGTGTATGACCGGTACCTCGTGCGCGTGGCCGAGATGCGCGAGAGCGTCAAGATCTGCCGCCAGGCCCTCGACCGCATCACGCCGGTGGGCGAGTGGGCGGTGAACGACCGGCGCGTGGTGCCGCCGCCCAAGGACCAGGTCTATACGGAAATGGAAGCGCTCATCCAGCACTTCCTGATTTATTCGCAAGGCTTCACCGTGCCGGCCGGCGAGGCGTATGTGCCCGTCGAAGGGCCGCGCGGCGAACACGGGTGCTATGTCGTCTCGGACGGCAGCAACCGTCCGTGGCGCGTGCACATGCGCTCGCCCGGCCTGATGGCCTGCCAGGCCCTGCACAAGTTCATCGTCGGCGGCATGATCGCGGATGTCATCGCAGTCATCGGGTCGCTCGACGTCGTGATGGGAGACGTGGACCGATGAGCTTTCATCCCGCGATGCCCTACGGCACGCAACAGTGGCACCGCTCGCAGCGGGTCCAGTTGCCCGAGGGGCCCGAGTTCAGCTTCACCCCAGAGCGGCGTGCCCGCTTCGAGGACTTCGCCTCGCATTACGCACCCGAGCACCGCAAGTCAGCCGTGCTGCACGCGCTCTATCTGGCTCAGGAGCAGCAGGGCTACATCTCGGCCAATGCCGCGCGGCACGTCGCCGAGGTCATCGGCTGCACGACCGCCGAGGTCGAGGATGTGGTCTCGTATTACGTGATGTTCCACCGCACGCCGGTGGGCACCTACGTGCTGCAGGTGTGCACGACGCTGTCGTGTGCCCTCGCGGGTGCTGAGCGCGTGGTCGAGGAAATGTGCCGGGTGCTCGGCATCAAGCCGGGCGAGACCGATCCGACCGGCATGTTCACCGTGATGCCCATGGAATGCCTCGGGGCGTGCGACCGTGCTCCGGTCATGATGGTGAACAACGACCACTGGCACGAGCGCCTCGGCCCCGAACAGGTGCCGGCGCTGCTCGACGACATGCGGGCGCGGGGCCTGCAGGCACTGTCCGGTTGCCACCTCGACGTCGAGCGTCAGCCTGCGTCGGTGGGCCGTTCCACGACGCCGTGCCGCCCGAAGGCGAATCCCGACTACGAGCCCGTGCTGACGAAGTACGTGTTCACGCCGGGGGGCAACACGCTCGATCATTACCTCGCGCACCAGCAGGGCTATCAGGGATTGCGCAAGGCGCTGGCCCTCACGCCCGACCAGGTCATCGACGATGTGAAGACGTCGGGCCTGCGCGGGCGCGGCGGCGCCGGCTTCCCGACAGGCATGAAGTGGCAGTTCGTCGACAAGAAGTCGCCCAAGCCCAAGTACATCGTCTGCAATGCGGACGAGAGCGAGCCGGGCACGTTCAAGGATCACATGCTGATGGAGCGCAACCCCCACCTGCTGGTGGAAGGATGCCTCATCGGCTGCTACGCCATCCAGTCGAGCGCGGCCTACATCTACATCCGTGGCGAGTTCCAGCATCTGTTCGCGCCGCTGCAGAAGGCCATCGATGATGCGCGCGCGGCCGGGTATGTCGGGAAGAACATCCTCGGCACCGGCTTCAACTGCGAGGTCTACCTGCACCGCGGTGCGGGTGCCTACGAGGCCGGCGAGGAAACGGCCCTGCTCGAGTCGCTCGAGGGCAAGCGGGCGCAGCCGCGCTTCAAGCCGCCCTTCCCGGCGGTCGAGGGGGCGTGGGGCTGCCCGACGGCGGTGAACAACGTCGAGACGCTCTGCAACGTGCCGCTCATCATGACGCGCGGTGCCGACTGGTATGCGGCGCTCGGGCCCGAGAAGAACGGCGGTCCCAAGCTGTTCTGCGTCAGCGGCCACGTGAAGAACCCGGGCGTGTTCGAGGCGCCGATGAAGGTGACGCTCAAGGAGCTCATCTACGATTACGCCGGCGGCGTGCGCGAGGGCCACACCCTGAAGGGCGTGATTCCCGGGGGGTCCTCGGTGCCGATTCTGCTGCCCGACCAGATTGATATCCCCGCCAGCTTCGATGGCGTGCAGCAGGCCGGCTCGCTCCTCGGGTCGGCCGCCATCATGGCCTTCGACGACACGACCGACATGGTGTGGCTGGCCGAGAACCTTCTGCACTTCTACATGCACGAGTCATGCGGCAAGTGCACGCCGTGCCGCGAAGGCACGCACTGGCTGTATCAGCTGCTGCACCGCATGCTGCACGGCGAGGGCTCCGAGAAGGACATCGCCCTCATGCAGAGCGTGGCCACCCAGATCAACGGCAAGACGCTGTGCGCCTTCGGTGACGCGGCGGCGACCCCGGTGCTGACCACGCTGAAGTGGTTCAAGCCCGAATTTGAAGCCTACGCGCGCGGCGAACGTCCGGTGCCGGCCGACTACCGCGCCTCGGCTCCTGTGGAGACGCACTGAGATGAGTGGCGTGCTTGACTGGCTCACCATGCCCCAGACCATCTTTTTCCTGGCGGTCACCGGGGTGGTCTTTCTGGCGCTGCAGGTGTCTGCCGCCGTCTTCGTGTATGCCGAACGCAAGGTCGCGGCATTCATGCAGCAGCGCTACGGCCCATATCTCGTCGGACCCAAGGGCCTCCTGCAGCCCATCGCTGACATCGTCAAGCTGGTCTTCAAGGAAGAGCTGAGGCCGAAGGCTGCCGACGGTCTGCTGTTCGCGGCCGCGCCGGTGATTTCGGCCATCGCGGCCTTCGCGGCCTTCGCGCCGGTGCCCTTCGGGGCCAGCACGACGTTCTTCGGCATGCTCCCCGAACCCATGCCGCTGCAGGTGGCTGACATCAATGTCGCGGTGCTGGTGATCTTTGCCATCACCTCGATGGGCGTCTACGGCATCGTCCTCGCCGGCTGGGCGAGCAACTCCAAGTATTCGCTGCTGGGCGGGCTGCGCAGCTCGGCGCAGATGATCAGCTACGAGCTGGCCTACGGCATGTCGCTCGCCACGATCTGCATGATCGCCGGGTCGCTGTCGCTCCGGGAAATCGTGGATGCGCAGGCCGGCTACTACTTCGGCGTCATTCCGAAGTGGAACGTGTTCGTGCTGTTCCCGACAGGCTTCATCGCGTTCCTCGTGTTCGGGACGGCGGGCGTGGCCGAGACCAACCGCGCACCGTTCGACTTTCCGGAAGCCGAGCAGGAACTGGTGGCCGGGTATCACACGGAATACAGTTCGATGAAGTTCGCGCTGTTCTTCCTGGCCGAATACATCAACATGGTCACGGCGGCGGCCGTCACCACGAACCTGTTCCTCGGTGGGTGGCACGGGCCCCTCATTCCCGAGGCCTACGGCTGGATCTGGTTCCTCATCAAGCTGTTCGTGCTGTGCTTCGTCTACCTGTGGCTGCGCTGGACGCTGCCGCGCTTCCGCTACGACCAGCTGATGGCGTTCGGATGGAAGCTGCTGCTGCCCCTGGCGACCATCAATCTGCTCGTGAGTGCGGCGGGGGTGCTCTACTTTGGGCTCTGATCTGATTCTCTTCGGGCTGTTCGCGGCGGTGGCCGTGATGGGGTCGCTGGCCGTCATCGGGCAGAAGAATCCCATCTACAGCGTGCTGGCCCTCATCCTGTCGTTCTTCGGCCTCTCGGGCCTCTACGTGCTGCTCGAGGCGCCGTTTGTGGCGGTCGTGCAAATCATCATCTACGCCGGCGCCATCATGGTGCTGTTCCTGTTTGTCGTGATGCTGCTCAATGTGCCGCGTGAAGATGCGGCGGAATGGGACCGCACGCATCCCTACTACCGGCCCGCGCCGGTGGTGCTGGGCAGCGCGCTGGCGGCGGCGACGCTCGGCCTGCTGGCCTGGGCCTTCAGCCGTACCCCGGGACTCGGAGCCGGGGTCGCCGATGCGCGTCCGGCCGCCTCGTCCGTCGGACAACTGGGCCGCGTGCTCTTCACCGACTACATGTTCGCGTTTGAAGTCACGTCGATTCTCATCCTCATTGCCATGGTGGGCGCGGTGGCGCTCGCCAGGAAGCGGGAGCAGTAAACACCATGCCGATCGGCTACTACCTGGCCCTCTCGGGCGTGCTGTTTTCGATTGGGGCGGCCGGCGTGTTCCTGCGCCGCAACCTCATCACGCTGCTGCTCTCGGTTGAAATCATGCTCAACGCCGTCAACCTGTCCTTTGTGGCGTTCGGTCGCCAGCAGGGCAGTGTCGACGGGCAGATCATCACGTTCTTCGTAATGACCGTGGCCGCCGCCGAAGCGGCGGTGGGCCTCGCCCTGGTCATTGCGCTCTTCCGCCACCGGGAATCGCTGAATCCCGAGGCGTTTACCTCGCTCAAATGGTGATCCAGTGCTCGCGCTGATTCCTCTGCTCCCGTTTGCCGGCTTCCTCGTCAATGCGACGATGGGGAAGCGCCTGCCCAAGGGCGTGTCAGGCGGCCTGGCCTCGGTGGCCATGCTGGCGGCCTTCGCGGTTGCCGCCTCGCAGGTCTGGTCACTGATGGGCATGGCGCCCGAGGCCCGCGAGATCACCCAGGTGCTGTTCAACTGGATGGCGACCGGGCGCTTCTCGCTCGACATGGGCTTCCGCCTCGACGCGCTGTCAGCCGTGATGATTCTCGTCATCACCGGCATCGGCTCGCTCATCCACATCTACTCCACGGCCTACATGCACGAGGAGACCGATGCGGACTTCGCGCGGTACTTCTCCTATCTGAACCTGTTCGTCTTCTTCATGCTGCTGCTGGTGCTCGGCGCCAACGCGCTGGTGATGTTCGTCGGCTGGGAAGGCGTGGGGCTCTGCTCGTACCTGCTGATTGGCTACTACTACGAGAAGGCGTCGGCCTCGGATGCCGCGAAGAAGGCGTTTGTCGTCAATCGCGTCGGCGACTATGCCTTCATTCTGGGCTCGCTGCTGCTGTTCTGGACGGTCGGCTCACTCGACTTTGTGACCATCGGCCAGACGGTCAAGGCCATGCCGGTCGAAACCTCGTTCGGCGTGCTGTCGCTCATCACGCTGCTGCTCTTCATCGGGGCCACCGGCAAGTCGGCGCAGATTCCGCTGTATGTGTGGCTGCCTGACGCCATGGAAGGTCCGACGCCGGTGTCGGCCCTCATCCACGCCGCGACGATGGTGACGGCGGGTGTCTACATGATTGGCCGCAATGCGGTGTTGTTCGAGCATGCCCCCATCACCCTCGGCGTGATTGCGACGGTGGGCGCGGCGACGGCCTTCCTGGCCGGGACTATCGGACTGGTGCAGAACGACATCAAGCGGGTGCTGGCCTACTCGACCGTGTCCCAGCTGGGCTACATGTTCCTGGCCATGGGGGTCGGCGCCTTCGGCGCGGGCATCTTCCATCTCTACACGCACGCATTTTTCAAGGCCTGCCTCTTCCTCGGGTCGGGCGCTGTCATTCATGCGCTGCACGGTGAGCAGGACATCCGCCACATGGGTGGGCTGAAGAAGCACCTGCCGGTCACCTACTGGACGTTCCTCATCGCCTCGCTCGCGATTGCCGGCGTGCCGGCGCTGGCCGGGTTCTTCTCGAAGGACGAGATTCTGTTCGACACCTTCCGTCACGGGCACACCGCCCTGTGGGTGGTGGGCGTGCTGACCTCGCTCATGACGGCCACCTACATGTTCCGTCTCGTGTTTCTCACCTTCCACGGTGAGGAGCGCTTCGACCCAGCCACGGTGGGTGCGCACGGGCACGGCGGCGGTCATGGCCACGGGCACGATGACCATGGGCACGATGCCCATGCCGCTCCGGCGTCGCATGCCGGCCACGGCACGCACGGGCACGACAGCCACGATCACGGTGGCCACCTGCACGACGCGCCCCCTGCGATGGCCCTCGCGCTGATTGTGCTGGCCATCGGGTCGGTGGCGGCCGGGTACATCGGCGTGCCGCACGCGCTGGGGGGCCACAATGCCCTCGGCGAGTGGCTGAAACCGGTCTTCGCTCTGGAGAATACGCAGCAGGCACCACCGGCGAGCCTGAACGCGCACGAGGGTCACGCCGCCGCCGTTGAAGGTCCGATGGCTGGCGATGGGCACGCCGCCGGGGCCACCGCGCATGGGGCCGAGGCCGCGCATGGCGACCCGGCATCCGGTGAGACGCATGACGAGACCGCCCTCGAGCTGACGCTCATGGGCGTGTCGAGTGCGATTGCCTTTCTCGGCATCGGCCTCGCCGCGTTTCTCTGGATTCGCAATCGGCACATTCCCGATCAGATGGCGCAGTCGTTCAGTGGTGTGCACCGGTTGCTGCTGAACAAATACTACGTGGATGAGGCGTATGACGCCGCGATTGTGCAGCCCATCAAGGCCTTCTCGATTCATGGCCTCTGGAAGGTGGCTGACGCGCGTGTCATCGACGGCGCGGTCAACGGCGCGGGTGCGCTGATCAACGCCGCCGCCTCGGCGCTGCGGCTCCTGCAGACCGGGTCGGTGAAAACCTATGCGGCCGGCACTTTCCTTGGCGCGGTTCTGCTCCTCGCCTTCTTCCTCTGGAGATAGCGCGCAGTGACTGGCATTCCAATGATTTCACTCGCGATTCTGCTGCCGGTGCTCGGCGCCCTGGCGCTGCTGTTCATCGGCAACCGTGACGGGGCCAGGGACGGCCTGGTCCGCAACCTCACCCTCGGGGTGTCGATGCTCACCTTCGGCGTCACGCTGGCCCTCTGGGCCACGTTCGACCAGTCGGTGGCGGCGCCGGCCTTCCAGTTCGTCGAACGGATGCCGTGGATTCCGGCGTTCGGCATCGAGTACTACGTCGGCATCGACGGGCTCAGCCTGATGCTGATTGTGCTGACCGGCTTCCTGTCGCCGATTGCGCTGCTGACCTCATGGCACAGCATCGAACACAAGGTGAAGGAATTCAGCATCTTCATGCTGATTCTCGAAGCCGCCATGATCGGCGTGTTTGCCTCGCTGGACCTGTTCCTCTTCTACATCTTCTGGGACATCCTTCTCATCCCGATGTACTTCCTCATCGGCATCTGGGGCTACGACCAGCGCCTGTACGCCTCCATCAAGTTCATCCTCTATACGCTCGCCGGCAGCGTGCTGATGCTCATCGCCATCATCGGGCTGTCCTGGATGCACCATGCGGCGACGGGCACCTACAGCTTCGACGTCCTCAAGCTCTACGCGCTCGAGATTCCATACAGCACCCAGTACTGGTTCTTCCTGGCGTTCGCGCTGGCGTTTGCCATCAAGGTGCCGCTGTTCCCGTTCCATACCTGGCTGCCGGACGCGCACGTGCAGGCGCCCACGCCGGGTTCGGTCATCCTCGCCGGTGTGCTGCTCAAGATGGGCGGCTACGGCCTCATCCGCTTTGCCTTCCCGCTGTTCCCCGAGGCGGCGGTCTACTTTGCGCCCTTCATTGCCACCCTCTCGGTCATCGCCATCATTTACGGCGCCCTGATTGCGATGGTCCAGCCCGACATGAAGAAGCTGGTCGCCTACTCGTCCGTCAGCCACATGGGCTTCGTGGTGCTCGGCATCGCCGCCATGAATGTGGAAGGCGTGCAGGGCGCGTCCTACCAGATGCTGGCCCACGGCGTCAGCACCGGCGGCCTCTTCGCGCTCGTGGGCATGATGTCCGACCGTCGGCACACGCGCCTCATCAGCGAATACGGTGGCATCAAGACGGTCATGCCGAAACTCACCGCGGCGTTCCTCATCATCACCCTGTCCTCGGTCGGTCTGCCCGGCATGAACGGCTTCGTCGGCGAATTCCTGATCATGCTTGGCGCCTTCGGCTGGGATCCCCGCTTCGTTGTCGGCGCCGGCCTGGGTGTGATTCTCTCTGCGGTCTACATGCTCTGGATGTTCCAGCGGGTGTTCTACGGCAAGGTCACCAACGAGCACAATCGCCACCTGCCGGATCTGTCGTTCCGCGAGTGGGCGATCATCGGACCGCTGGCTGCAATGGCCATCCTGATGGGCGTCTTCCCCAACATCTTCCTGAAGCCGATGGAACCTGCCGTTCGCTCGATTGTCGAGCGCGTGCAGGCGCATCAGCCTGACCCGCACGCCGCCGCCGACACCGGCGCCGCGACGATGGAAGGCCACTGAGATGACTACCTACTCGTTTGATGCCGTCATCCCGATCATCTGCGTCACCCTCGCGGGGCTGGTGGTCATGCTGGCCGAAGCCTTCCGCGGCCGTGGCGAAAAGATGCCCCTGGGCGGTCTCGCCGTCATCGGCCTCGTCGGGGCAGCGGCCTCGTCCGTCCTGCTCTGGAACCGCAACGCCACCAGCTTCGGCGTGGTGACGGCCGACAACTTCGCCCT